>NZ_FTMS01000014.1 GCF_900156105.1 Alkalispirochaeta americana | reverse complement strand
TCTCCCGTGGCGTTGAGGACCTGGATGCGGTCCACCACGGTGCCTATGATCCGGTTCAACCCCGACACGGCCGAGGAGATATCCCGGCCCATCTCACCGATCTCGTCGTGGCCCCGGACGGTGACGCGGGCCGTGAGGTCCCCCGTGGCGAGTTTTTTCGAAATGTCCCTGGTGAGGCGCACCCGGTTGACCACGTGCCGCGAGAGGCCGATGGCCAGGACCAGGGCAAGAACCAGGCTCACTGCGGTTGCTCCCAGGAGCAGGCGCATCCCTTGAGCGGCGTTGGCGTTCATCACCGCTATGGTTCGTTCCACTTCCTGATTGATGACCGCCTGGGCTCGTTCGGCCGAGGCCTCGTATTGTTGCTGATTCTGGATGAACCCTCTTCGGAGCGTCACGTTATCCCGGCCGGCAGTTTCAAAAAAGCTCAGCCGGTTATCCACCATGCTGCGCATGGACATGGTAAAAGTCTGGAGCTGCCGCAGGGCAATTTCAATGTCTTGAGAGGTCGTGGCAAGAAAGGTTGTCCCCTCCACGGAACCGCCCTCCAGGACTGCGTTGAGGTACTGGTTCGCCCGAGCCGAGAGGGTCCGAACCCGCTCCAGTTCCGCCTGATCTTCCACACCGGCGATCACATTCTCGAGCAACAGCTGGGCCTGAGTCACAGCCAGACGGGATTGCATGATCGCGTAGAGGTAGGGCGTGGCCCGATCCGTGAGACGTCGCGCATCCCGGTGCAAGCCACCAATTCGAACAGCCCCCACTCCCCCGGCGACAAGAATAATAAAAGCCAGCGACCCGAAGGCGAGAAGCATTTTGGCTCGAAGCCGAAGGTGGATACTCCGGGTCCGTTTCTCCCCGCTCCCGGCATTTGTCCTGGCGAGGACCCCATCTTTTCCGGCCCGCTTTGTTTTTGTTCCTTTACCCATATCTGGAGAGTATAGCTTTCTTTTTTAAACAAGAAAACAATGAAAAAGCGATTGTCAGAAATTATGACCATTTCCGAACGATTGACAGCAACCCAAACTCGTGGTTTATTAATTTTATGAAAGAAACATTAAGAGAGACTGAGGAAAAACTGACTCGCCTTCGCCATCTTATGGAGACCCGAGGCCTCTCGGCTGTCCTGCTGAAGAAAACCTCCTCCCTGGCCTGGATCACCGGCGGAGCCCGCACCTGGGTGAACACCGCCAGCAGCGAAGGCCCTGTGATGGCCTTGGTGACACCCCACACCCACCTGCTGATAACCAACAACATCGAGGCCCCCCGCCTGAAAAAGGAAGAAAATCTCGCCGCTGCGGGATGGAGTCTGGAGAGCACCCCCTGGCACAGATCGCCCCGCACCCTGGCCGATGTTTTGAGAGACTACGGTGTTGCTCCTGACCTCAGGAAAGAACCCTCTTTGGGGTGCGACACCGTCGTGAATATCCCCGACCTTCCAGCAACAGACCTGGGCGGGAGCATTTCCCGGCTCAGGGCGCGGCTTCTTCCAGCAGAGCAGGACCGTGCCAAAAGCCTTGGTGCCGACTGTGCTGCTGCGATGATGGAAACGTGCCTCTCTCTGGAGCCCGGACAAAGTGAAGAGGAGATCGCAGCCCTGCTCTGGCAGAAAACCCAGCGCCGGGGAATCCAGGCCGTGGTGTCCCTAGTGGCGGTGGACGAAAGAATAGAGCAGTACCGACACCCCCTTCCTACCGAAAAGATCCTCCAGCGCCACGCCATGGTTGTTCTCTGCGGCCGCCGTCAGGGACTGGTTGTCTCGCTTACCCGGGTGGTCCATTTCGGCCCCCCGCCCGAAGATATCCGTCACCGCCAGAACGCCGTGGCCCTGGTCGACCAGGCCATGATCGCAGCTTCACGCCCCGGGATCACCACGGGAGAGATCTTCCGGATAGCCCGTGATTCCTACGGCCGGGCAGGATTTCCCCAGGCCTGGGTCGACCACCACCAGGGAGGTGTGGCGGGCTACGAGCCCAGGGAATATCTGGCGCTGCCGGACGGATCGGATCAACTCTCACCGGGACATATTTGCGCCTGGAACCCCTCACTACCCGGCGCAAAATCGGAAGACACCCTTCTGGTGGGTGAAACGGAGCCGGCGATCCTCACAAAGATTCCGGGGTGGCCCCTGCTTGAACAGCGCCAGCTTCCTTATGAAGAATCCGCCCCTCCGGGAGTGATCCCGAGGCCGGATATTCTGATTCGCTAAATTGGAGAGCCCGGCCGAAGCACTCCGGCCGGGACTAGCGGAGGCGCTCTGCCCCCCGGCGGACCCGGTCTGCCCACCAGGCCAGATCAGTCTTCCAGTGCTCCCGATCCCGAGACCCCACGTGCCAATGAGTTGCTTTCAGGATAATGGCCCACCCGTCCTGAACAAAGCCCCCCAGGAGGGCCAGGTCCTCCTGGGCATCCCACCAGGATCTCCCGTGCCCGGATCGGGCCCGGCCTTTCAGCTCGGAAAAGAACCGTTCCCGGTAGTAGCTCAAAGCTTCATCCTTCGATTCCGGTAGCAACGGCGAGTTTGCCCCAAGATATCGTCCCAGCTCCACCGCCGGCGGTGCGTGGGCAGCCAGCTGCCAGTCCAGAAGAACTACCCCACGAGGGGTGTCAGGCCCGGGGGTCAGGGCAAAGTTGGAATGCCGGTAATCACCGTGAATCAGGGTGAAGGGAAACGCCTGTAGCGCCCGACAGAGCGGACCAGAATCGCACACAAGGGGCTCCACCACATCCATCACATCGGACGGCAAAAGGTCGCGAGCCATCCCCCAACCCTCAAGAATTCTGGCGGGAATCTCCCCGTCGTGGCCCCTGGCGATCTCCTCTCTGGCCGTGGCCGGAGAAAACATTCCGTAAACCTCTTTCAGAGCACAGAGACCCGGCTCGTTCCCCGCCAGCGAGGGGTCATCCAGAAAACGGGCGTGCATTGCTGCTGCGGTGTCCAGAAAGAGGCGGTTTGCCTCCCCCGTGAAGGGGCGATTCGTCATAACCGTCCCGCTATAGTCTCTCATAAGAAGAGCCCACCCGGAGCCGTCCCTGCAACAGGCCAGGACCGGAGGTTCGCACCACGGGGGGAGCCGATCAAAAAATCCTAGGCTCCAGAGAGAGACCGACCGGCACCGGGTGTCTCCCGTAACGCGCATGAGCCAGTCCCACTCCCGGGAGACCCTTTTCAGGACCAGACGCGGCCCGCTCCCCCCGCCGGGCCCCCGGCACTGGACAAATTCAAGCCCGCTGCCGGAATGGGCAAAGCCGGCCGAGAGGGGGTGCCGCTCCAGGGTCTCCACGGTCTCTCCCGTCACCCGCGAGAGCGCCGCCGGGGAGAGAAGCTCCTCCAACCCCGAATACAGGAGATGCGTCATACCGCTCACCAATCACCGCTCAAACTGCGGAAGGAACTCTGCGAACTCCCGCAAGAGATGATCCAGGGTCAGGCGGGCGCTCTCCACATCGTTTACCACGGGATCAAGTAACATGGCCTGAAGCGCCAGCTCACGATCCCCTGCCACAGAAGCGTCCACCACCAGGGAACTGTAGGCAAGCTCCCTTCTGCAGAGCTCGGCGATTGCCTCGGGCAAAGGCGGCATGGCCAGGCCCTGCACACCCTGACCGCAACTCACACCGGGAACCTCGACGATCGCATCATTCTGGAGGTTGGGAATCAATCCGTTATTGGGAAGATTGAGCTGATGAATGAAGGTGTTTCGGTTAAAATGAACCCCTTCGATCACCTCGGGAACACCCTCGGTACGCAAGTTCCGAAGTTGCTCCACCGACTCCTGACCGGCGACAATTTTCTGCGCAAGTTCACGCCGAACCTCGCGTCGCGCATGATTTCCCGTCCAGCTTTGGGTATGAAGGCCATAGCGCTCCCAGGGTTTTTTCACAGGATCATGAACAAAAGGCAAAAATTCACAGAGATGGCTGTCGCTGGGTGTCGGCATCAGTCCAAAAATCTGATACATCTCCCGGGAAAGCGGTTCGAAACCGGCCCTCTCCGGCCGAAACCACCGTTCCCTCAGGGCAGGGTACAAATCCTCACCGGTGCTTTTGTCCCGGATATCGTAGACCCAGGAAAAATGGTTGATTCCGGCAGCCTTGATATCCAGATGTTCAAGACCTGCTGCCATGAGAGGCTCCCGAAAATGCCGGGTCTCGTGGTTGGTGTCTATTTTGACATCCCCGGGGACATCGATTCCGTAGAGATCAGCCAGCAAGGCCATGGCCATGGCGTACCCCCAGAGCAGCTGGTGGCACATACCCACCACCTTTATTTTTGTATAACGCGCCACAGCCTGGGTGAGCCGGATCAGGGGATTCACGTAATTCATCATCCAGGCCTGGGGGCAAAGCTCTTCCATATCCCGGGCGATAGCCAGAATGAGAGGCAGATTTCGAGCTGTATGAACCAACCCGCCGGGACCACTGTTTTCTGCGTAGGGTTGATGAATGCCGTAGTCCCGGGGAATGCGCCAATCTTTCTCCCAAACTTCTTCACGAGGTCCTACCTGTACCGAGACGATCACAAAATCAGAACCCGGCAAGGCTTGACGGCGATCGGTGTGCGCACTGACGGAGGCCATCGATCCCCACTGGCGGTTCATTACCTGGGCAAGATTATACATACATTCCAGGGCCGATTCGTCGATGTCGACCAGACGAAGATCAGCGCCCCTGAGCCGTTCCGAGCGCAATATGGCCGAGATGGCTCTCTGGCCGAAGACGGCACTTCCCGCCCCAATGATGACAATGACCGGTGCTTTCTGCATTAGGATACCCCCCTGGTTACCGTTTGTTATTTTATTCCTGTCTGTAAGAAACTATTTTAACCGCATTCAGGAGGCCCGGTCAAGGAAGACTTTCCATCCCCCGTCGATTCCATTGACAGTACCAAAAACACCTCCCTGGCTCTACCCAATTGCCACGACCTGTCCCATACTAGAGGTATGGGGCTCTTCGATTCCTCCGGCACATCCCGATTACCCCGTCTCGTCACGGTTGCCTTGATAGTACTGGCCCTCCTGGCTGTCCTGACGGCAAGCCTGATTACCTGCACCATCCGGCAAGAGCGCAGCGTCCTTTTCGAGCAGGGATCACAGCCCGAGTTCATCCCCTCCCTGGAAACAACGCGGTCCATCGTCGTTGGCGGCGATTGGGATTACCCCCCCTTTGAGTTCATCAATGCCCGGGGAGAACCCGACGGGTTCAACATCGCGATTCTCAATCACATTGCCCTGATCATGGGATTGGACATTACCATAGAACTGACTTCCTGGGCCGAGGCTCGCCGAAGGATCCAGTCCGGTGAGATCGATATGCTTGCCGGTATGTACCGTAGCCCCGAACGGGAAGACCTTCACGAGTTCACCGTACCTCACCTGATCGCCTCCTACGGGATATTTGTCCGCAAAGGCTCGCCCATCACCGGCCCCGGTGATCTTGGCAACGCAGTGATTCTCGTCCAGGAAGGCGATCTTGGCCACGACTACGCCCTGACCCACGAACTGGGCCGGGAAATTGTCACCGTCCGGGACTGGACTCAGGTTCTGAAAGCCCTTTCCGATGGCACCGGTGATTGCGCAATCTTCGGAATGGGCCAGGGGATGAGGGAGATCCGGCAAGAAAACTATACAAATCTGCAGATGCTGCACCCTCCCCTTTTCCGCAGACCCTACGGAATGGCCGTCCGCAAGGGCGATGCCGAGCTGCTGGCTATTTTGAACGAGGGCCTCTCGATCCTGAACTCCACCGGACTGCACGACACCATCTACCAGGAATGGTTCGGTGTCCTGGAGACCCCCTCGTTCTGGCAAAGCAGAACGGCGGGAATCCTCCTTGCCCTTGTCGGGGGTGCTTTGGCGGCGGTGCTCTGGAGCGCCGGCTGGATTTTCCTGCTCCGACGTCAGGTGGCAAGAAAGACCAGTCAACTTCAGGATGCCCTTGCCCAGGCAGAACAAGCCAATAATGCAAAATCGCGGTTCCTGGCCAGCGTGAGTCACGAATTGCGAACCCCCCTCCAGGGAATCATGGGAATGATCGATCTGCTGGGCCAAAAAGATCTGGACCAGGAGGCTCAGGCCCAGATCCACATGCTTCGAGGGGCATCAGAGCAGCTCCTGAGAGTGCTCTCGGACCTTCTGGATGTCTCCAGAATCACTGTGGGAACTCTCTCGGTCAAGTCAAATCCGTTCGATCTTCCCCCGCTCGTGCAGTGGCTGGAACAGACCCTCCACCTGGCCGCCCGGCAAAAGGGGTTGCACTTTTCCTTCTCTTGTCAGGATCTTCCCCGGTCGGTGGTGGGGGATCAGGAACGTATCGCCCAGATCGTGATAAACCTGGCAAGCAACGCCATCAAGTTCACCCCCCAGGGCGAGGTCTCGGTTTCCTTTGTCTACCGTCAGGGGCGGCTCTTCTTGACCGTTCAGGATACCGGACCAGGATTGACCCACCAGGAACTCTCCCGCATCTTCGATCCCTTCGTACAGCTGGACCAGAGCAGCCCGGCAAAGACAGCCGGGCTGGGGTTGGGCCTTTCGATAGTTCATTCGGTGGTGGACCTTCTGGGAGGAGAAATAACAGTAGAGAGCGAGCCGGGAAAAGGGACGACCTTCCATCTCAGCGTGCCTCTGCCCCTTGCCAGCTCTCCCGGGAAGGAAGACCCGCCGAACCCTGTCGTGATCCCTCCCGAACCCGGCCCACCTCCCAGAGCGACTGCCCCCGCCCGCGAAACAGCCTCCCTGGAAGGACTCCGACTCCTTGTTGCCGAGGACGAGGCGATCAACCGGTTATACCTTGTACGAATTCTGGAACAGCAGGGCTGCCTGGTGACTGCCACGGAAAACGGACAGGAGGCGCTCAACCAGGCCAGGCAGAACCACTATGATCTGATCCTCATGGACGTATCCATGCCGGAAATGGACGGAATCGAGGCAACTCGGGCCATACGACAATGGGAGCAGGATCAGAACCGGAAACCTCAGCCGATCATCGCCCTCACGGCCCACGCCTTTGCCGACGATATCACCCTTTTTCTTGAAGCAGGCATGAACAGCTACGTGCCGAAGCCCTATAAGGCCAGACAACTGCTACAGGAAATATCCAACACAATTGAAGCACTATCCGAATAACCGGAAGGGGAGGAGCAAAAACGCCCCTTTATCCCGGAGGCCGATCCCGGCGTAGAACTTTCGGGTCCTATGCACTATCCTTTATTTCATAGTGAAGGGGTTCCATGGTGGAGAAGGCCTATGGTCGAATCTGAGAAGAAACTTCTCTTGATCCTTTCCGGGGAAGCCGGGGAGACACACCGTCTGGGGAGTCTCCTGAGTTCCTGGGGATACCTGGTCGAGATTGACCCCTGGGGCGAGTCGACCCTCCAGTCCGGAAGGCCCCTGCACCGCGAAGGATCAGTGGCCGATCTGGTTCTTCTTGATACCAGGGCCACCCGAAATCATGGCGGTCCTGACGTGCTGGCAACCCTTCTCCGGGCCTGCCAGGGCCTGCCCCTGATCCGTCTGGTATCAACCGATGAGGATCCCCGGGACCTTCCCGAGAAGGCCTCCTTCCAGGGATGCCTGGAGTTCACTGCGGGAGCCGCCGTGGTCCGACAGACCCTTCACCTCGCCCTGGAGCTTTTCGAAGAACAGCAACGGGCCCGCTCCTTGAGCGAGCGGAAGGAGGCGATCCTTCGAGCCCTGCCCGATCCAGTCTTTGTGATCACCCGGGAGGGGCACTTTCTGGAGGCCTTCGCGGCCAGGCCAGAGCTCCTGGCCTTCCCTCTGGAAGCGCTGGAAGGGATCAGCCTTGCCGATCTGTTCGATGCGGATGAAGAGGAGCGCATCCTGGACATTATTGCCCTGGCCCTGGCTTCGAAGGAAACCCAGATTTTTGAATACGAGCTCGCCATTGCGGGAGAGGCAAGATGGTTCGAGGCTCAGGTGACCCCCTGTGACCCCGAGGAGGGAACCGTTCTGGCAGTAGCACACGATATAACGGAGCGCAAGGAGGACGATCAGACGATTAAATCACTCCTTTGGGAGAAAGAACTGCTGCTCCACGAGGTACACCACCGCATAAAAAACAACATGACCATCATGACCAGCCTGCTGGCCCTTCAGGAGGGTGCCACGGAAAACGTCGAGGCGGCAAAAGTTCTCCGCGATGCCAGAGGACGCCTCCAGAGCATGGCCGTGCTCTACGCACAGCTCTATGGCAGCCGTGATTTCCGGCGAATCTCGGCGCGGGATTATCTGGAATCCTTGGTAGAGACAATTTGCGAGGCCCTCTCGATACCTCCCGAAATTACCCTCACCGCAACCGCCGATGACACCTTTGTGGACAGCAAAACGCTCTCTGTGGCCGGAATTATCGCCAATGAGCTGATAACAAACTCCCTGAAACACGCCTTTCCTCAAGGCCGCTCGGGCACCATCTCTCTATCTCTTTTGGTCTCTTCGGACCAGGATTGCATAACACTTCAAGTCCGCGATGACGGAATCGGAATCCCTCCCGGACTGGTTCCGGAAACATCCCCAGGCTTTGGCTTTTCTCTGGTAAGAACCCTGGCTGAGCAGGAGAAGGCCTCCCTTGAGCTTACCCAGGGTCAGGGAACATCCCTGACAATACGATTCCCCCGGAACAGCTCCCCGGACTCACCCTAGAAACCTCTGGCAAAGAACTCCTTTACGGAACGGAAGACCTGCGGTAATATTACTTAGTTTCTGAAAATAAGATCTGTTTGCATAAGGAGAACCCTATGAACCTGCACCAGGAGCGTTCTGTGGCACCACCGTCGATCGGTTTGCTGATTATGGGCCGAAAACGGCCAGGCTTTGACCCGGAGTGGGGAGCAACGATCACCAGCCGTATCCAGGCCTTTCTTGAAAGCCTTCCCTGGACCGTTCACAGCCCTCCCGAAACCATAACTGACACGACGGAACTCACAAAAGCGGTTGATTTCTGCCGGGCCCGGGGCGTCACAGTCCTTGTGATAGTACAACCCACCATCTCCGATGGCCGCCTGGCCCCCCTTCTTTCGCGGCTCTGGGAAGAACCGCTCCTGCTCTGGGCGACCACGGAAAAACAGGAGGGATCCATGATAAGTGCCAACTCTCTGGTGGGAACCCATGCCATGGCTGCCACACTTCGTCATCTGGGCCACGCCATTTCCTTTGCCTACGGCCACCCCGATGACCCGAAAACGCAGGAGGCGCTCCAGCGAGAGATCCTGACGGTCCATGCCGCCCAGAATATCCGAGGAAAGGTTTTCGGCTTGATCGGATACCATGCCCCCGGGTTTATCGATTTCCATGCCGATCCGGTCTTTCTGGCCGAAACTCTCGGGTCTCACCTTTACCACGTGAGCACCACCGAACTGATATCCCGCGTTGAAGGGTACAGTAGCGACGAGATCGCCGGGGATCTTCAAACCCTGAAGGATCTTGGTCTTCCTTCGGGAGAGGGGTTCAGTCCGGGAGCAGCCGGGGAACTGGAGATGCAGGCCCGATACTCCCGGGCTTTCAGGGATATCTACCAGGAATCAGGCCTCGACGCTCTTGCTTTCCGGTGCTGGCCCGATCTTCCCAACCAGACCGGTCACTGGCCCTATCTTGCCCTGGCACAACTGGTCTCGCAAGGAATGCCCATCGCCATGGAAGGAGATCTTGATGGAGCTATCTGTTCACGTATCGCCGAAAGCCTGGGGATCGGCCCCGTGTATCTCACCGATTGGCTGGAGCACACAGAGAAAACCGCCACAATCTGGCACACCGGCGCGGCCCCGTTCCAGATGTGCGAGCCCCCAGGCTCACCGGGAGCTCCCCGACTGGGACTTCAGTTTAATAATCTAAAACCCACCGTTGTGGAGGCTACCATACGCGCCGGTATGGAGGTGACCCTCTTCCGGCTTTGGCGTTTCCGAAACAGATACTACATGACAGCTCTGGAAGGAAAAACCGCACCCCCTCTGCGGGATCTTCTGGCCACCAACGGTCTTTTTGAAACCGAGTCTCTTGATATACGACTATGGTTCGAAGAGATGATCCAGGCCGGCATGCCCCACCATCTCTGCGTTGTTCAAGGACGGCAGCGCGATATTCTTCGAAGAACGGCCCAACTCATGGGCGCTACCTTTCTGTAGACATTTTTCCCTCAGGATGGGCACACCCCGGGACTCCTCAGGCCCGGGGGCCACCCTGGACAGCAACAAACCCTTGACATACTCCCGGACCTGTCACATAGTTACTTACAGAAAGAAAACAGGTTACAACCTGGCAGAAGGAGGTTCTATGACGACGGAAGATCTGCGAAGGCTTAAGGAAAAGGCCCTTGACATCAGACGCCTCACGGTGGAGGAAATTGCCCACCTTGGAATAGGTCATGTGGGAGGCTGTCTCTCGGTAACAGAAATATTGGTGCTGCTCTATTACCGCCACATGAAGCACGATCCTGCAGATCCGGTCCGGGAGGATCGGGACAAGTTTGTCCTCTCCAAGGGCCATGCCGGACCGGCCCTCTACGCAGTCCTGGCTGATCGGGGTTTTTTCCCAAAGGAAATGCTTTACACCCTGAACCAGGGAGGAACAAACCTGCCCAGCCACTGCGACATGAACAGAACCCCGGGAATCGATATGACCACCGGCTCCCTGGGTCAGGGGCTTTCTGCTGCCGTGGGGATGGCTTTGGGGCATCGTCTCAAGAACCTCCCCGGACGGATCTTTGCCCTCATCGGAGATGGCGATACCAACGAGGGGCAAACCTGGGAAGCTGCCATGTCAGCCAGCATGTATGGCCTGAACAATCTGGTAGCCTTCACGGACTACAACAAGATGCAAATCGATGGCCCCAGCGAAAAAATCATGAACCTGGATCATCTGGAAGAACGATGGGAGAGTTTTGGCTGGTTTACGCAACGCGTTGACGGCCACGACCTGGGCGCCCTCGACGAGGTCCTGGAACGGGCCTGCGCCGAGGAGAAACGCCCCTCCATGATTATCGCCGATACCATCAAGGGCAAGGGCATTCCCCACATCGAGAATGACTACACGAACCACAACATGCCCCTCACCCGGGAAGATGCCGAAAAAGTCTACGCCTGGCTGGACCGGTGTGAGAGCGAGCTGGAAGAAACCAATCGGGAGGTACAGCCATGAACTACGTGATCGAACGGGCACCACAGGATGAGCAGCAGCCGGAAATGCGCGCTGTCTATGGGGAAGAACTGGTTCGCCTGGCCGAGGAGGATGATCGAATCGTGGTCCTCGATGCCGATCTGATGCGTGCCAATGGAACGGTTTGCTTCAAGGAACGGTTTCCCGAACGAACCTTCGATATGGGAGTAGCCGAGGCAAACATGGTGGGAGTAGCAGCAGGCCTCTCGGCAACAGGTTTCATCCCCTTTCCCGCCAGCTTCAGTTGCTTTGCTACTCGCCGAACCTTTGACCAGTTCTTTCTCTCGGCAAACTACGCAAGACAGAACGTAAAACTCACCGGATCTGATCCCGGGGTGGCCGCCGCCTACAATGGGGGCACCCATATGTCCTTTGAGGACCTGGGGCTTATGCGTACAATCCCGGGGATCGTCATCTGCGAACCCGCCGATCCCGTCAGCCTGAAGTCACTTCTTCCGCAGATAGCCTTCCGCAAGGGATCGAGCTACCTCCGGCTCCACCGAAAGCCCGTAACACCAATCTATGCACCCTCGGAGACCTTTGAGCTCGGCAAGGGCAAGGTTCTGTGCGAGGGATCAGACCTCACAATCATTGCATCGGGAGCCATCCTGGTAGCAGAAGCGATCGCGGCGGCGGAGCTCCTGGAAGAAACAGGATTATCGGCGACGGTGATCGATATGCACACAATCAAGCCCCTGGACGAAGAGCTTCTGATTCAGTACGCCCGAAAAACCGGAGCTGTCCTGACCGCAGAAAATCACCAGGTCCAGGGAGGACTCGGGAGCGCCGTAGCCGAGGTTCTGGGTGAACACTACCCGGTTCCGCACATACGGGTAGGTATTCAGGATGAATTTGGCGAGGTAGGAACCCAGCGGTACCTGCAGGAACGGTTTGGCCTTACAGCCGAAAATATCACCAACCAGGCCCGAAATCTGATGGATAAAAAAACCGGGAACCACCCCGAGCGAAAGGGAGCATGACTATGAATACGAAAAAGACACGCCTGGCCGTGGCCAGCGACAGAGCGGGATACCCCCTGAAGCAGGCGCTTCTGGAACACCTGACAACCCGGGAAGACCTGGAAATTCTGGATCTTGGCCAGGACAGCCCCGACGAAGCACGCCCCTACGTCGAGCAGGCTCCCAAAGTGGCCCGGGCACTTCAGGAAGGCAGGGCCGACAAGGGGGTTCTGGTCTGTGGAACGGGCCAGGGTATGGCTATCGTGGCAAACAAATTCAAGGGAGTCTATGCCATCGTGGCAGACACGGTTTTTGCTGGAGAACGGGGCCGGATCATCAATAATTCCAACGTTATTACCCTCGGAGGCTGGATCACCGCTCCTTTCTTGGGAATCCAGATCGTCGAGTCCTGGCTCGCCCTGGAGTTCACCCAGACCATGGAAGATCGGGCCGAGTGGCTTTCGTCGGCCTTTTCCGGGGTTCAGAGGCTGGAGGAGGAGAACTTCGCATGAGCAGCGCTGATCAAACCGTTATTGCATCCCTCATGGAGAGAGCCCGGGCAGCGCAAGAAAAAATCGCCGCCTACACCCAGGAGGAAATCGACGACCTGTGTCTCTCCGTGGGCTGGGAGGTCTACAACGACGAAAACATCGGGAAGCTTGCAGAATGCGCTGTCCAGGCCACGGGTATGGGAAACGTGGCGGACAAGATCACCAAACACAAGGTAAAGGTCCTGGGGGTGTTAAAGGATCTTCAGCAGGCACGAACGGTGGGCCTGATAGAACGGGACGAGATAAGGGGGCTGAGCAAATACGCTAAACCCGTTGGCGTGGTGGGAGCTCTTTTACCGGTCACAAACCCCACGGCAACTCCGGCGAGCAACGGTCTCAGCATACTCAAAGGTCGAAACGCCGTCATCTTTGCTCCCCACCCCCGGGCGGCCAGGGCAAGTGCTCTGGCGGTGGAGTTCATGCGCCGAGGTCTTCGCCGGGTGGGCGCCCCGGAAGATCTGGTTCAGATAGTGGATGAGCCATCACTGGAACAAACCGGCGAATTAATGAAACAGGTCGATCTGGTGGTAGCCACCGGAGGCGGGGCGATGGTCAAAGCGGCCTACTCCAGCGGGACGCCCGCCTTCGGGGTGGGGCCCGGGAACTCGGTTCAAATCGTTGCAGAAGATGCCGATCTGGCCGATGCAGCCGCAAAAATTGCCCTGAGCAAAGCCTTCGATCATGCCACCAGTTGCTCCAGCGAGAACAGCATCATCGTGGAGGACTCCGTCTACGATAAGATGCTCTCGGAGCTGGTGAACCATCAGGGCTGTTATCTTGCGACCTCCCGGGAACGGTCCCAGCTCGAGTCCTGGCTCTGGCGACCCAACAAAAAAGGAGTGGTCAGCCTGAATCCCGAAATCATCGCCCGTAGCGCCGAAACTATCGCTGCCGGGGCAGGAATCACCCTCCCCGAAGGAACCCGGGTTATCCTCGTTGAGGGCCAGCACCCCCTCGAGCAGGACCCCTTCAGCCAGGAAAAGCTCTGCCCCGTCCTCACGGTTTACCGGTATACCCGCTGGGAAGAGGCGGTGGACCTGCTGGTACGTCTCACCGACCAGGCCGGCACGGGCCATTCCTGCGGGATCCACACCTTCCGGGAAGACTATATCCATCATCTGGGAGAGACCATACGCACCAGTCGAATTATGGTTCGCCAGGCCCAGGCTCCGGGCAACGGAGGAAACTTCTTCAACGCCATGCCCAGCACCGTAACACTGGGCTGCGGAACCTGGGGAGGAAATATCACAACCGAGAATATTTACTGGAAACACTTCATCAACGTCACCTGGGTGAGCGAACCGATTCCCCCGGACCGACCCGGAGATGAAGAGATCTGGGGATCATTCTGGACACGCTACAGGAAATAAAGCGGAGGAATTGTGAAACGATTTGAATTTCAGGGAAAGGAACTCTTTTCCCGCGCAGGAATAGCGATTCCCCAGGGACAACTGGTGAGAATCATGAACCCCGATGGAACTCCTTTACCCGATGGTAGCCCGGACCTCCAGGAGAGACTGGGCGCTGCTATCAACGAACTGGCACATCTCTCCTCCGGAAAGACGTCACGCCTGGTGGTAAAGGCCCAACTGGATATGGGAGGACGAGGGAAGGCAGGGCTCATCAGGATCGTTGGAGGGAACCAGGGCGATCCTGATGAGCTGGCACAAGAGACCCTTCTGGCAGTCCAGGAGATGCTGGAAGGGGGGCACACCATCCCCGCGATACTCCTGGAAGAAGCGGTCCCTTTCAACCAGGAACTGTACATATCTATCTCCGTCGATGCCTTGGGCGGCGGCTACGTACTCCTGGCGTCTGCCGAGGGAGGAGTGGATATCGAGACCCTGGCAGAGGAACGTCCCCACGCTATCAAAAGGGTTTTTCTTGATCCCTTACGGGGGATACTCCCCTATCAGGCCCGCGGCCTCGCCTACGACCTGGGGCTTCAGGGAGATATGGTCAGATCCTTTGCTGATCTGGCAACCCGTCTCTACTCGGTTTTTATCGAAAACGATGCCGAACTGGCAGAAATTAATCCCCTCTTTGTGCGAGCCGACGGGAAAAGACTTGTTGCTGGCGACGCAAAAGTTATCATTGACGACAACAGCCTCTATCGACACCCCGAGTTTCAGCTTCTGCGCGAGCAATACGAGTCTGATCCAGCCTTCGAAGCTGCCCTGGAAGGGATACCCTACCTCCAGTTCGACGGAACGATCTCTCTGATGTGCGCCGGAGCAGGACTGGCGACCACAGTCTTTGATCTGGTGAACTACGAGGGAGGATCTGTGGCCAACTACCTGGAGTTCGGAGGCCCCAACTACAACAAGGCCCAGCGCGCGATGGAGCTCTGCCTCAAAAACAAAAGCAAGGTAATTCTCATTGTAACCTTCGGAACGATCGCCCGGGCTGACGTAATGGCCAAAGGGGTGGTGGAGGCGGTGAAAAACCTCAACCCCGACCGGCCCATAGTGACCTGCCTTCGCGGAACCAACGAGGAAGAGGCCGATGCAACTCTCCGTGCAGCGGGACTGGAGCCTCTCTACGATACCGAAGTGGCTGTTCGGAAAGCCGTAGCCCTGGCAGGAGGAAAGGCATGAGCATCTTCATAGACGAGACAACACCGATCGTTGTACAAGGCATAACCGGAAAAGAAGGAGCCTTCTGGACAGGGCACATGATCGACCTGGGAGCCCGGGTTGTTGCCGGAGTTACTCCAGGCAAAGAGGGTCAGGAGGTGCGGGGAATCCCGGTATACCACAGCGTCGCCCGCGCCCAGGAGGCAAACCGGGCCGAGGCTGCCATGCTCTTCGTCCCTCCCCGATTTACCAGGGATGCCGTATACGAGGCCCTGAATGGGGGAATCAAAAAGATTATCACCATCGCCGACGGCATACCCTTGAGGGACCAGGTCGAGATTCGTGCCGCTGCCCGAAGCGAAGGAGCCCAGGTGGTAGGAGGGAATACCTCCGGGGTGATCTCACCGGGGAGATCCATGGCAGGAACCTTCCCCTACTGGATCAAACGAGTCTACAAACCAGGGCGAATCGGCGTCATGACCCGTTCAGGTTCTCTCACTAACGAGGTGACCTCCATGATCGTTGCAGAAGGGTTTGGCGTCTCTACCCTGATTGGTGTGGGAGGAGACCCCGTGCCAGGAACCCGCTTTGCCGAATTTCTCGACGCTTTCCAGCACGACTCCGAAACCGAAGGTGTGGTGATCGTGGGAGAACTGGGGGGAACAATGGAGGAAGAAGTAGCCCGGGCCATGGCGGACCAGCGCTTTACCAAACCCCTGGTTGCCTTCATCGGAGGACGCACCGCCCCCCGGGGCAAGCGAATGGGCCATGCCGGGGCGATCGTTACGGGCAGCGCCGGCACGGTGGCCGCCAAGGACCAGGCCCTTACCCGAGCGGGAGCCCTCGTGGCAGACCGGCCAAGCACGGTAGGCACCATGCTGCGTTCTCTTCTCCCGGAGGCCCGGTGATGGCGGCTCGGGAGAGAGAAAATTCTTTCCGCTGGCTGATCCTGGCATCGGCCTTTGCCATAGCGCTTCTGGGGCGATTTGCTCCGGTGCCGGAGAGCATTGCCCGAATCGGCGGGGCCACCCTCACCAGCGATGGGCTCACCGCCATGGGAGTCCTGCTCTTTACCCTCCTGCTGTGGCTTACCGAGGCGATACCCTTCCACATCACCGGACTTTTGGGCCTCATTCTGCTGGCTCTCTTCGGTGTGGAAAGCTTCGCCGGTGTTGTAAGTATCGGCTTCGGCAACCACATCGTTGCCTTTTTTATCGGGGTCCTGATTCTCTCGAGTTTTATTACCACTTCGGGACTGGGAAACCGGATTTCGGTATTTCTTCTTTCGCGCACGGGAAACCGCACCTCCATGATACTCCTGGGGTTCATGACCGTGGGAGCTCTGATATCGGCCTGGATCACCGATACCGCCGTGGCTGCCATGCTCATGCCCCTGGGAGCAGCCATCCTGAAAGAGGAAGGGGTTGAGCCGCTGAAGAGCAATTTCGGCAAAGCCCTGATGATCTCCTGCGCCTGGGGGCCGACCGTGGGGGGAATCATGACACCCGCCGGTGCAGGACCAAACCCCATCGCCATCGGCTTTCTCCAGGAGATGGCCGGGGTGGAACTCACTTTTCTTGGATGGATGGCCTTCGGCGTTCCGGCGGGGCTCCTGATCCTGCTTCCCACCTGGGGTGTGCTCATGGTGGTGTTCAAACCGGAAATGAAGCGCCTGCAAAAAACCCGAGCCGAGATGCAAGAAGAATACCGATGTCTTCCTCCGATGCACCGAGAAGAAAAGACAACTCTCCTGATTTTCCTTCTCACGGTTTCTCTCTGGATCACCACGCCAGTCTGGGAGCATCTGCTGGGAATCGCAATTCCCATCTCCCTTCCGGTACTTCTCACGGCATCGATTTTCTTTTTTCCCGGTGTGGCAGAAACACCCTGGGCCAAAGTGGAGAAAGACATAAGCTGGAGTAGTATCGTGCTGATCCTGGCGGGAATATCCCTGGGCATGGTGCTCTACCGCACGGGAGCGGCGGAGTGGCTTGCTTTGGCGACGTTGGGAGGGATCGGAACGCTCCACCCCTTCGTTCTGGTACTCCTGGTGGTGGTTATCGTGAGTCTGATAAAGATCTTTCTCTCGAGCAATACCGTGACGGCCACTATCATGATTCCCATCATGATAACCCTGGCAGCAGCGGTGGGACTGGACGCCCTCACCATAACCATGCCGGCGGCCCTCACGGCGAGCATGGCCTTTATTATGGTAACCAGCACCCCCACCAACGTTATCCCCTATACCGCTGGATATTTCAGCATCCGGGATTTCGCCTTGGGAGGGATCATCGTGTCGCTGGTCTCGGCTCCCATTGTTGCCGCCGTGATCTACGGCATCGGAATGATGACCGGGCTGTATTAGTCTGAAACTCTGCGAGCCACCCCGGGGTCAGTGATCCGGGGTGGCCCGTGCCTGGAAAACCGCATCAAGAAGCCAAATCGATAGAGGACGCATGTTCAGGGGAGCTCGAAACCGCAGGAAACCATCAATAGCGGCAGGAGTCCGAAACTGCAATCCTCGTCCATGCTGGTTTGTCCCGTAGATACGCTCCACCAGTACCGAAGCAATTTCTCGGGCTTCATGCTTCAATTCATAGTATTCCATCATGGCGACAGTGGACCAGGCCGACCCGAGAAGGACCTCATTGACCTGCAGCTCATCGCCACCGTCGCCGGAAAAGCGGATTTTCCCCGGGGCTGCTACCAGCAAGGGCCCCGCCTGCCCCCGATGATACTGGATGAAACAATAGCGATAGACCGATTTTAAGTGACTTTTCACCTGTTCCCGGGGAATCGCCCCAAGAGATTTTGTTAGCCCCGCCAGATCGGCAAGAAAGATGCCCAGGACTCCATCTCCCATGAGGCAGTCCGTGTATCTTCCCTGATCACAAAGTCGGTAATATTCTCCATTCCAGAGATGTTTCTCAAATGCTTCCTCAGCAAGTTTCAGCCGCTGCCGGCACTTCCGAGCCAGGCTCCCGTCACCGAAATCATCCGCCCAGGAGATCAGCGCAGCCAGCGATCCCAGAGTGAAGGCTGCGCTGTACGACACATAACCCTGGAGACCCAGATTATCCCAGGTGCTATCACCAAAGGCTCGATGCAGGGGCAGCGCTGTCGATTCCTCGGCCTGATCGAGCATAAAGAGCCCCGCCTGCCGGACTGCAGCCCACTCGGACGGTGAGAGCCGGTGTCCTGAAAAACGCCGCTCCAGATAGAGGCTTAACAAAAAGGCAGGATTATGATCCTTCCAGAGGTTGGAGTCATCACGCATCTGATATCCGTTCAGACTGTGCCAGGGGTCTTCCATTACCGCCCCGATATCGTGGGGAACCTTCCCGGAAACCATAAGCGGCTCCATAGTCTCACTACGGTAGATCATCTGCTCCCGGGGAATTGCCAGAGGAACACTTTTGAGAAGATCAGAAAAAATGCTCCCGGCAAAACCGGGCCACCAGCGCCACAGCCCGTACCAGGCGTAGGGCCAAAGGTCGGAAGTATTGTAATAGTAATACCCTACATCGTAGCCCTCGAGGATTGCCCCGTGTTCTCCTGCACCAAGAAGCGGCTCGGGAAGGTCAGTATCGAGGTCCCTGGCCCAACTCTCCGTCCAGACCGAGCCACCCCCGTTGATAAAATAGAGCTCATTCAGCATCGCTCCCGCCAGATCGGGTTCTTCGGCCCGGGTAGCGAGCACGCTCTGATGCCATTCATCGATGTCCCTTCTCCACAGATCAATCGAGTCGGCGGCGATCCGGGCGATCTCCAGAGCACTGGTCCCCTGGCGTCCGAAGGCAGCGGTGTACTTCCGATACCATCGGCGGCCATTCCCGAAACGGATGATCGGCATGTCAAAGGCCAGAACAAAGGAAATTCGAAGGGAATCACCAGGTTCGATTCTCCCTCCACGACTCACTCCCGAGCAGAGCGCCTCATCCCAGTGAGCAGTCCAGCTCAACCCCGACTCGGGAAACAGGCCGTGCTGACGAAAATGATTCTCCATCCAGGCCAGAGTATGGCCCTGATCATGGGGCGGCCGGTCAATCTTGTTTCCCCGGGCCTTGCAGCAGGCCTCGACAGAGGCCCTGGAAGCCACCGGACCCTCCTGGCCTCTTCGCGGAGCGGGAGAAAAGATCGCCACTTGCCCCATGAGCTCGTCCTTCACAGGACGTCCAGCGTGTTTTGTCTGAAGGGCCGCAACCCCCTGACCGTCATGGCAGGCGTGAGCACTGTTTCCGGCATGGCTTTGCCCCGGCCAGGATCGTTCGGGCTGATCCAGAGATGTTGCCTGCTTTGCTTTCCAGCCCAGAAGATTCGGCCAAACGCAGGCAGCATCAACGCTCATGGGAGCAGAGGATCGATTGCACACTGTTATGGTCGAGATAAAAACAGGAAGAGACGCAAGAGGAATCGGGGAACCTCCCGGCGAGGAGAATTCCGATGGCAGAAGATGATCTTCGGGCAGAAGCGGTGAGAAGAATTCGGCAACTACCTCAAGGGGAAGGCCTTCTCCCTGGTACCGTTCCCGGGTAACCGGGAAAAGACTCAGAACCTGTCGGTGATATTCCTGTCCGGGGGAATCGGCCAGTCGCATATATCCCCCACGGGAGATACCCTCTGCCCCCTCTTCAGCCCAGCGCAGGGAAAAAAACGCCTCCTCCAGAACCTGTCTCAGGTGATACCCGTTCTGCATGTGCCAGCGAGCAAAGAGGCCGTCGAGATCCCGGCTCATGACAGGAGTTCCAATTCCGCCAAGAAAGAGCCCGCACCGGTCCCCATCGTCGTGACTCCCTGCCTTGGCAGTCCAGGAGGATCCCCCGCCAGACGGAGCTCTTCCCGTATCGGCTGCCGAAGAAGAATAACGATGTCCCCGGGATAACCGCTTCCGATACTCCTCGAGATCGTTCCACCAGGATCGGCTCCCTGCCGGATCATTCACCCCTTCACCGCTCCTGCGGTCAGCCCGGAAATGATCTTGTCGTGAAAGAAGATGTACACCGCAACGGTGGGAATCATGGTAAGCACAATAGCGGCGAACATCCCGGCGTAGTCTGTACGAAACTGGCTGGTAAAGAATCGGATTGCCAGTTGCACCGTCCGGGCACTTCGGGACGAGGTCAGAAGCAGGGCGTAGATAAACTCGTTCCAGCAATAGATGAAACTGAATGTTCCGGCCGTGACCAGGCCGGATCGGGAGAGGGGCATGATGATCTTCCAGTAGCGCTGCACAAAGCTGCACCCGTCGATCTCGGCAGAATCTTCCAGTTCTCTGGGAATGGTGGTCATGAAACTACTGATGAGAAAGGTAGAGACGGGAATATTGATCGCGGCGTAGGTGATGATCAGTGCCAGAAGCGTGTCGTAGAGCCCCAAATGCATGATCAGGGTGTAGTAGGGAACCATAAACGAGACAATCGGCACCAGCACGCCCGCCGTTATGATGGTGAAGAGGGGCTTCCGCAGGGCGAACTTCTCCCGGGCGATAACGAAGGACCCCATGGAGGTGACCATCAGGTTACAAGCCGTAGCCAGAAGGGCCACCCCGATGGAGTTCAGAAAAAACCGGGGAAGCCCCGAGATGGAGACCGCGCTGACAAAGTTTCCGAACTGCCAGACCGCAGGCAGGGCAAAGGGAGACGTCTCTATCTCGAAATTGGTCTTGAAAGCCGAGATGCCGAGCCACACCAGAGGGAAGAGCGCCACCACCAGATAGAAAAGCAACAGGGTCCACCGCAAGACAGCGAGCGTCACAATCACTGCAGGGGGCGTCTCGTTCAGCGCTTCAGAGGGTTTTTTTTTCATACTCATTTTCCTGCCCCTTATTGATTGCTATCGGCGACGGCATCGGATTTTCCGAAGATCCGCTGCAGCCCGGCCAGCACAACAACCCCCAAAATGATCAAGAGAACCCCCGTGGCTGCCGCTCGGCCGTACTGGAGCCCGGCCATCCGGCGGTACATGAAGAGCCCCATCACGGGAGTCCTGTTGGCTGGCCCTCCGGCCGTCATAAGAAAGGTGGTCTCGAACTGCCGCAGGGCAAAGGCCACCGCCAGGGTGCCGGCGGTTACGATAATTCCGCGAATTGCCGGGAGCGTGATATAGATTTCCTGCTGCAGAAGGTTTGCTCCATCCATGAGCGCTGCCTCGTAAAACTCCTGGGGAATCGAGAGCGTTCCGGCCAGGATGATAACCATGAAATACCCCACGTAGATCTGGTACGAGAAGATCAGGGCCGGCAGGGCGGTATCGATCTCGCCGAGCCAGTTTCTGGCAAGATGCCCCGCGCCAAGCGCTTCCAGGGCATGATTGATCAGACCAAACTCGGGGTTATAGAGAGCCGACCACATCATGGCCAGCGCCACCAGAGAGATGACGTTCGGAAGAAAGTAGACGGTGCGAAAGAACCGCCACCCCCGGGGGGCCCGGGTGAGAATCAGGGCCAGCACGAGGGCCAGAGGAATCTGCAAAAAAGCCGCCGAGAGCGCCCAGACCAGGTTATTCTGCACGGACGTGCGAAACACGGCATTGGAAAAGATCGCCCGGAAGTTGTCGAGTCCTACAAAGGACATGGGCTGAATCCCGTTCCACTCCATAAAACCAAGAAGAATTAAAAAGATAATCGGATACGCGAAAAACGCGATAATCATGAGACCCACGGGAAGCAGAAACACGGTGATCCATATTCTGTCCGATCTTCGCTTGAAGGATTGCCTGTTCATAAAGAGTTCTTTCCCGTCGCAGGGCGGCGTCGCAGGGAATCGCCCCTGGCCACGCCGCCCGCTTCATTCTGTGTACGTGAAGGTAATCCGCTGATCCTACAGGGATGCCCGGAGCATTTCAACGAACTCCACCGGAGAGAGATCCCGAAGGACCATAGCCCCCAGGGCCTGACCGAACTCGTAGACCACGTCCACGGGCATGGAAGCCTCCAGGTGGTCTATCAGAAAGGCCGCCTCGTTCCCCGCCTCA
The DNA here is from genome assembly GCF_900156105.1 of Alkalispirochaeta americana. Taxonomy (NCBI): domain Bacteria; kingdom Pseudomonadati; phylum Spirochaetota; class Spirochaetia; order Spirochaetales; family Spirochaetaceae; genus Alkalispirochaeta; species Alkalispirochaeta americana. Next base: position 87,145 of record NZ_FTMS01000014.1, on the reverse strand, counting down.
ATGAACATCCTCTGCAACGGATCCAGCTCCACATCATCGGGAATATCAAACTCGATCGCCAGCAGAGAGCCCGAAGCCAGGGAGACCCGCCGGGCATTCTCGGGGCTGGTCAGGTGTTGCAGGAAGGTGATGACCGCCTCCCGCCGTGCGGGATCTGTGGTATTGGCTGCTGCCAGGTTCGTGTGCAACCATCCTACCTGGTGACCATGGTAGTTTCCTGCTTTGGGAGCTGCCGCAAGTCGGGTAGCCCGGTAGACCTCGGGAGAGTTCTCCCGAATGTTCCCGATATACCAGGGGCCATTAATGAACATCGCCGTTCTCCCTGCCTGGTAATGTCCACCCGATACACCCGCATCAGCCCCGATCGCATCGCGGGTTGTATTTCCGTCCTGGTAGAGGCGTTTCAGAACAGCGGCTGCCTTCTCGAAGGCAGGATCATCAAGACCCCGTTCCCAGACACCGGGGCCGCCAAAACTGCCCACAAAATGCGTATACCAGAGCATGGAGGTCCAGGCATTGGTTCCTCCCGTCATCTGGCTGGTAGGGACGGCACCGATAGCCTTCAATTTTTCCGTGGCCCGCCAGAACTGGTCCATCGTCTCGGGGAAGCTCTCTATCCCGGCCTCCTGAAAGAGCTCCTGATTATACCAAATGGGAGTAAAACCGATCTCGTAGGGCAGGGATTTGGTTGCACCCGCCACGGTGGAGGCCCGGAGGTTTCCCTGGTTGAAATTATCACCCCATCCCTGCGCCAGCTCCCGGGAAAAATCCATGAGAAGATTACTGTCGTAATAGGCTGCCGTGGTGGGGCTCAGCTTGAAGGTAAAAATATCCGGGGCCTGACCGGCGGCAAGGCGGGTACGGATCGAGTCCTCGTACCCGTCGTAGTCGGGCTGCGGCTCAACCACGACGCGAATACTTCCCGCGTGCTTCTCGTTGAACTCCGCCACAATCTCCTCCATCACGGCAGCTTTTGAGTCCTGCCCCACCCAGATACCGGGCCAGGTCAAAACTATCTCGTCGCTTGCCTCTGCCCGTCCTCCGGCAAAGATCGGGATCGAGGTAAACAACAGCGCTCCCGCCATAACAAGAGCGGCAATGCCTTTTCGGTGCATACGAACCTCCTAATTTCTTTCTAAAAGTAAGTAGAACACGGTTTCCCGGGGCTGTCAACGAGTAATCCTCGGCACCCCAAAAGTTCATCGTAACAGGGATCTTCCTCCCCGACCACAAGAGCACCTCAGGGAAAGGTCTGAACACTCCGTGGCCCGATCGCCCCTCCTGGCGTCCCGATCATTCCCCGGAGGGGGAGTCCTCGCCGTCCTGGTTCCCCTGGCTCTGCTCCTCCTCAAGACGCCGCATTTCCCGAACCACATCGAACATGTTCGGCACATGCCCCCCGAAGGGCTCCGCCGGAGATGAAGGCTCCCGGGGTTTTCGAACCCGCCGGATTTCCATCTCCTCCGGCTCCTGGATGCGAACCTCTCGATACCGGCCCGAAGGTTCACAGCCTTCTCCCCGCAACTCCTCCCGCAGCGAGAAGAGAACGGAGTAGACATCGGCAAGATCAGGGGCATTTTCGCAGATTGTGTATCGGAAATAGCAATCACCGCTGGCAAGATAGGATCGGCAGGACCGGTTTATCCGTTCCTCGGGATCAGCTTCAACGCGCAAGGTATGACGCACCCCGCCATGCCAGGCCCTCCCCATCTTGATCAGACGGGGTATCCGGGAATGCTCAAGCCAGTAGAGTTCCCATATTCCCGGCAGGGAAGGAACCCCGCCGATGATCCGACTCCGGGAGGCTGTTTCAAGAACAGACCATTCTATTGAGTAGTAAGCACACCCCCGGTGCACTTCTTTCGATACCATGGGAGTCCGATCCATAGTCTGCTTTTGCAAGCCCTCCTCACCCCTGACGCATGGTCAGCATGCGGATGGTGCCCTGAAGCTCCTGAATCTGCTTTTTCTGGGCGGTCAATACCTCGATGAACTCGGCGGCATCGCTCTCCGATCGGAGTGATTCCTCGTTCTGTTCTGATTGGAGGGTAGAGAGATCGTTCTGAGCCTCGATACGGAGAAGCTCATATGAATCGGCGTAAAGCGATTTTTCCAGAGCCAGCGTAGGGAACTCCGGGGACTGAACGATCTTCTGTGCGATCCGATCGATTTCGATTCCCACAAAACTGTCGGGATTCGCCGCCATCACCGGTTTATGCGCCCGATGGGCCCCTGCCAGGGACTCATCGTGGATGATCATTCCCAGGGCGTCAAAGGTAATGGAGAGGTTTTTATCCACCAGGTCCCGCAAACTCTCGCCGATATTCAGATCGTCGGCGCTTCGAACCATGTTCAGCACCAGGAGAGGCTGTAACAGATCAATGTAGCGCTTGGCTTTCAAGGCCTGCTCCGTGTCGATCTCTGCCATCGCCGAGAGCACCGATGAAACCTTGACGGGGTTACCCGGACGACGCTCCTTGATCTGGTTTCGCAAGAACTTTTCGACATCGCTTTCTCCGGAGAAAGCCCGAAAGAGAAAGCGAAAGACAGCGTTTTTCAGGAAACTGTAGGCGTTCACGATGGCCCCCACATGGGGCGAGGTAACGATGAGACCCGAATTAGCCACCAGAAAGAAATCAACCACATTATTGGACGCCCCAGCTCCCAGATCCAGAAGGACATAGTCTGCTTCGAGTTCTTCAAGGTTGCGCAGAATACTGCGCTTTTGGGCGTAGGTGATATTCGGGGTGCCCGCTACCAGAACATCGCCAGGAATAAACTGAAGATTGTCATACGGCGTGGGCGACAAAAGCGACTCGAAGGCAAGAGCCCGATCGGAGAGAAAGTTTCCCACCCCCGGATTTTTGTTCTTTACCCCAAGCGCTGAATGGAGATTAGAGCCTCCCAGGTCAAGATCGACCACAACAGTGCGGTACCCCAACTGCCCCAGACGCACGCCCAGGTTTGCGCAGAGCTCGGTCTTGCCGATACCGCCCTTTCCTCCGGCAATAGGGATGATTTTTGTGTCTCTTCGTTGCGTTATTACCATGATGCCCCCTTCCACAGTATCACAGGGCGAAGAAAAAACAACGCTTCTTCCTGCTCATTTTGCGGGAATCCCCGGAGCGGGAATCTCCCTGCATGAAAGCTGTGTTATCGATTAAATCGGCACACCCCACGGGACCAGTATGACGTGAACGGCCATCTCTGTCTATTTTCTTCCTCTTCGGAGCATCTTTTCGTGAAAGAAGGGACATCACGTACTATACTTAAGAACCGTGTCGACCAGAAAAGATTCATTCAGGAAAGAAGAGCCCCTGCACATTGGCAACCGCCTGTTCCGCGTGGACGAGGAGTGCTATGTGGTATACATGGGCTCCCAGGGCTACGGGGTGCGACCCTTCCTGCGGATCGGCACCAGCTCGTTTCTCCCGGAGCAGATCAAACGCCATATCGGATCCGTGGTTCTTACGGATCACCTCACGGGTGATATCTTCCTCGAAGAAGGATGCCTTGATCCGCATGCTCCGGGGCGAGCGCGTTACGTGGGATCTCCCGCCCTGGTGGAGGCGGTCAAAGCCTTCGTCCACAAGGAACAGATATCTTCTCAACCGCTGGAGTCGGTCTCTCACGAGGCCCCTGCCAAGGGGGGACAGGTTATCCTCTACGAGGATGGCTCGCTTCGTCTTTTTCTTGACGGGCACCGCCTGTTTGACTTGAAGGAGCAGGAACGATCGGACCGTCACGCCCTGTACTGTCTCAACCGCCTGGATGAAATCATCTCCTCCTCCCGAGGGGCCTACCGAAGGGAAGATTTCCAGGACTCCGGGTTCCTGGTGAGCAAGGACCATTCGCTTCTGGGATTCTCCCGAGGAGAAATCTTCACCCTGCGGCAGCAGACATCCTCCATTAGGGAGTGGGCACCAGCCATGATCCCCTTCTCGCTCATCTCGACTCTTGCAGGGACGGGTGAGCGCGCAGCCTTCCTGGAACTGCTCAAATGGCGGCTCGCTACCGAAAGAAATGTTTTTTTCTGCCTGCCCGGAGGCGAATCACCTCCCGACCATGATCACGAGTCATCCCTGGCGGAAGAGCTTTTTCTGCTCCTTTCAAGGGCGGGCTTTCCTGTTGCACGGAACACCCCGCCGAATCTTCCTGCCGATCAGCCCGCTCCTGTAGCTCTGGCCGAGACAAAACTGCGCTTTTCTTCGCCTGTCCCTTCAGGGAACCCGGCAGAATTCTCCGGAGAGCACCCCTGGAACGCTGGAATCGCTCCCCCAATTCTGCCGGGTGTCCTCTACCGCTACGCACACCGCTACGCACACCACTGCACAGCAAGCGAGCGAGATGTCTCCCTGGAGAACTCTCTGGCCGCCTTCAGAATGCTCCTGCGCAGCGATCTCAGGAAAGAGCTGGAAAGCTTTCCCTTTCTGGAAGAGGGGCTGGGCAAGATCATGGCTCGCACGGACCTGCCCCTTTTGGACCGGGTATGCGCCGCTCTCTGGTTATGGAACAGCGTTACCGATACCTCCTCCAGCCTTCCGGAGAAAGCTCGTCAGGAACTGGCCCGGCAGGCCCGGGAGACGGCACAATCGCTCTTTCTGGCCGGTCACGTGCCCGTAACGGCGTGCATCCAGGAGGGAGCCCAGGGGTGGTGCATCCTTTTTTCCCCCCGGGAAGGCCTGACCCGGGGAGCTGTGGACGACAACGAACGAGCCCGACAACGCATGAAACCCTTCCTGGAGCAGTCCTGCCCCAGAACCTTCTTCGAGAAGGAACGGGCTCGTCTTAAGGCGTTGCTGGAGGCGCTACTGGCTGCCAACAGGGTTACCACACCACCTGCACCGGCCCGGCCAGACCCGGCGGTTGCCCCGATCCAGCACCAGCCCCCCCTCCGGGAACCGGGCAAGCAGGAAGGCACAGCCCTGGCTGATCAGAAAACATCATCTCCAGCCCCTGTGGAAGGGCAGGTACCATCAGGTGGCAAAGGCAGCTCCAGCTCCTCTGGTTCCTCATCACCTCCCCCAGCGGCTCTCTCACCGAATTCCTCACCAAAAAGATCACCAGGAAAAGCACCGACAAAACCGCAGGCAACCGCCCCGACCCAGGCCCCTCCGTCAAAGACGTGGCGCCTTCTCCTGGGAGGTTCTGCCGCAGCGTGCCTGATGATCCTGGCGCTCTTTCTTTTCTTCCTGCCCGGTTCAAGGTTTTCCGGCCAGGGACTCTGGCAGCAGGTTTTTCACAGCCAGGAGACCCCTCCTGCCCCTACCCGGCCCGCAGATACCGGGACACCTCCTGCAAGTCACCTGGAGGACGACAAGGGGGTGCCACGAGCAGAAACGGAACGGCCTCTCCCGGAGAGCGGGGATTCACCAGCAGAAATACCGATACTTACAAGAACCCCCGATGCGCCGGGCCCACCAACGGAGACGCCGGCCGTGCGGGAAACACCAGATACAACCGGTCCGCCGAGCAGGGGCCCCCTCCCGGAAGAAGCACCAACCACAGCACCAACCACAGCAGAAACCGAAGGGGACTCCCCGGAATGGACCGGATCGACAACAGATTCCCTGGATGAGTTTGTTGCCCCAACACCCCCCGGGGAAGCCCCCCTTCTTTCAGGGCCTCCGCCGTCATCACCAGAGCGGGAAACGCCCGATCAGCCGCGGCCCCACGACTGGTCAATCCGGGATATTCTCCTGGCCACCAACTGGATCGCCCGGGGGAACGGCTACGCTCCCATCGGGGAGGAGCAACACCTCTCTCCCAGCCCTCACTGGATATACCCTGGCAATCTCATAGAACTGCCCGACGGCAGACCATATACCATTGTCGCCGGCGACACCCTCTGGGGGATCGCCGAGCGTTTTCTCACCCGCTTTTTTTCGGATTCTCCGTGGAAACCAGAGGATTTTCGGGAAATTGTGGCGCGAGAGCAGTACCCTATAAGGGAGATAAGGAGGAACGAATAAAATTCACAGGCGAAACATCGTGTTAGAATAGAGGTGCACAGCACAGGAACCGGATCGTTTTGTAAACGTGTTCACTCCCCCGGACCCAGGCGAGTCCAAGGATTCCCGGGGAGCGAAGCATATCGGCCGTGGCGCCCCCGGCGCCCGCGACGAGACACATAGACCAGGAGGAGAAGCAGTATGTCCGATCTTTCACGCAGTCCCAACGTATTTCATCCCACACGCCCATCAGCAGTAGGTTCCCGCAACAGCCTCGCCCAGGACGGACGGGACCAAAAACAAGAGTACGATCAACTCGTTCAGGAAGAAACCGATCGTATCCTGGATACAATTCAAACAAAGCTTCCTGCCGAGGTTCTGGAACGACTCGATGTTATGGGGGGTCTCAAAGAAAAGCTCTATAACTACTTCAACCAGAACTACCAGAATATGTTCAACCGGTATATCACCACCACTGAAGATGAGATGGTGAAGAAAATCCGGAACTTTATCGACAAGGAAGAGAACAAAACCCTTGCCAGATATACCCCCAAAGAAATCTCCGCCATGCTGGACGAGATCGCCGGAGCCGACAAGTTCAATACCGGTGAAGTCGAAAAATCGATCGTCAACATGTACGGTCACCTTCACGGCCACATTCAGCGCGGTGTAAACGATCTCGAGAACGAAACCAACTCGCTCTTGCGCCAAAAAACTGATGTAGGCGCCTTCATCCGAGGTGAGAACGCCTACTCCGTGGTGAAAGCGGCATTCAAGGACAGCGCGACCAAGCCCAAAACCGTTACCGATACCAAGCTCTCGGTGAATATTCTTGATTCGGAGCTCATCAGCCCCATCTTCCAGTACCAGGCGACGGTGGAGCAACTGATCAAGGACCAGATATCCAGGACGATCAGCAACCTGATCGATCAGGAGGTGGAGCGATTCCAGGATGAGCTCATCGATCAGGGCAAGGAAGAACTCACCGACTCGGAGATCATCTTCGAGAAGATGAAGCGCGTCACCAACTACACCGACGACGATGTGGAAGATGAAACCTCCAAGCGCTATACCTTCCTGGCCAAAGATCTGATGCAGAAGATCGAGGGCCTCCGCGCCGAGATAGATCCCAGCGAGTTTGACCCGGTGAATATTCGGGAAAACCTGAAGAAAATCATCGACATGGAGAACATCCGCAACCGGGGGTTCAACACAGCGGTCAACTCGATCACATCAATCCTGGATACCAGCAAAATGGGCTACCAGTATGTGGAGAACCTCAAGAACGCCCGGGAATTGATCATCCGCGAGTATGAGGACACCGATATTGAGAACCTCCCCGACGAGCGCTACCAGATCCGCCTCAAGTACTACGACTCGGAGCAGCTCGAGAAGGAGCGGGAAGTCTACGACCAGCAGATGGAGGCCTTCCGCCAGGAGATCCAGAAGCTCTACGATGTGATCGAAGCGGTCTACCAGACGGGAAGATCCCGATTCAAGGTAAACGACTACGACGATATCGTGGCAAAGATGTCCCGCACCATGAAGAAGCGCAAGGACACTTTCCGCTTCGAGGAATCGGGCGACAAGCTCGTGGAAGAAATGCAGCGGACCTGGAACGAGATCACCCTCCTCAAGGCGAACCCCACCGATGTGGAGAGGCTCAACCAGACCTACCGCCACGAGAAAAAGCTCTTCAAGGAAATGCTCAACAAGAGCTCCCGCAAACTGGAGCAAATCTACGGCTACCAGAACCCCCAAGAGCGGGTGATCCTCGATGACCGGGTACGCTTTCTCCGACGGGAGTTTGATGACTTCGACTATCTGATCAACCCCTATCACATTCAGTCCGGTGTGGTTCTCGACGTGGACATTACCAGCATCAAGCGAAAGAAGTTCACCCTCAACGGCATGGCCAACGTGCTGAACGAGTTCCTCCACGGTATTTCCAAGGGATTCCAGGATGCGGCCTTTGCAGCCTTCAAGCGACGCCGGTCCACCATCCGCGACGATATCGGCATGAACTTCTCCAACGAATACGATGAACCCGTTGCACAGAGCCTGCCGAGTCACGGAACGCAGGAATCGACACCGGCCCCCACCGAAACGGTGAGCCGAAATCCGGCATCACCACGCGGACAGGCCGATGTCTCTCCCGGAAAAGGGTCTATCTCCAGCGATGATTTGCAGGAACTGTAATCATTATGGTAGGGAATTATGACTTATTGTCACGCAGGGCGGGGTTTAACACCGCCCTGCGCCATTTTCGACTGGCAACATCCTTGTTGGAGCCCGTTTCCAAAGGCGCCAACTTCGCAGACCTGGTAGCAGCCAAGCTGGATGAGGAGGCGATTTCCCGCGATCAGGTGCGCCCCCTCACCAGTGCTCTGCTGGTGGACAAGTTTTCCTACCGCACCCGATCCTGTAACGCTCCGATAACGATAGAATCAGCCAGCTTCATCACAGAGGCGCTCTCGGACTGGACGGCATTGCAGATTGTCATCGCCTACGAACACCCCCAGGCAGGATTGCTCCTCATTAATCCCCAGAACCCCCAGTCCTGGGAACCTGCCCTGCCGATCATCTGCGACGAGCTCCTGGTGGTATATCTGGATAGCATCCCCGGGGTGGATCTCTCTCCCGAAACTCTCGAAAGAGCTCTTGGCGATGTCCAATCCATTTTGGCGGGCCGCACCGTTAATCATACCGACCAACGCTATCGCCTTCCCGAAGGGGCAAAACCCCGTGCTGTCACTCCTCCGAAGGTAACTCCTTCAGGGACGCCTCCCGGATCGGCAAAGAAACCAGGCGGGAAAAAGAGGATAACTCCCCGCTACTCCGTGGTGGTTACAAATGAACTCTTCCACAATGGAAATGTGGAAGCCTGGAAGCGAATCATCGCCAGCTATCGAACTACCTATCCCGATCTGGACGTTCTCATCTGGTATGATAACGAGCGGATCAACGACATCAATGCCCTCTTCAAGTGGGGCAAAGTCAAACACGGGACTCCGATTATGGTCAGCGTCGCCGGCGAGGAGATACAGGACGTCTCCAAACTGCAACGATATCTCTTCGAAGGTGCAAGCCCCCGGTTTGAGATGTTTCTGAAGGGGGGGATAGACCAACCCCTCGAGCTTTTCTGAAAAATCTGGGAGGCACCAACTATGAAAGAACTGATACTGTTTGGAACGGATCAGCACCACGTGGAACCGGACGTTCTGGAGGCTGCAGGCAGCCGAGGCAAACGCGCCGTTTCTCTGGCAGATCTGCGCGTTCCTGTCTGTCCCGGGGTGGTGATCCCCGGTGAAGCCCTCTCGGTCTTCCCCGAGAACGCAACAGCAGCCTGGTCAATCCTGCAAAAACCCCTTCACGACATCGAAGCGAGCATGGAAAAACGATTCGGCGAGGGAGATACGCCGCTTCTTCTGAAGGTCGTGGAAAGCCCCATGCTCAACGTCCGCAGCGCCCTTCCCTCGGTGCACCATGTGGGGCTTTGCAACACCACAATCGATGCCCTGGCCTCCGCCATGGGAGAGACCTTCATCTGGCAGGAATACACCTTCCTGATCACCAGTATCCTCCGCCTGGAGCTGGTAATCGAGGAGTCCGAAACACGAAAAAAGCAACTCAAGGAGTTCCGGGAAGAACTCCAGGCGGCGAAGCGGAAAGAGTCGATCAAGAGCGTCCTGGAGTCCTTTTCCGGTCTTCTGCCGGAACAGATATTCTCGGAACCCTTCTTTCAACTGGCCTACGTGGTCCGGCTCTTCCGCAAAGCCTTTGCCTTGAGCCCCACCACCGAAGATTCAGCGATCATGATCCAGGCCATGGTCTACGGAAATCTCGACAGCCAGAGTGCGTCGGGATATCTCTTCACTCACCATATCATCACCGGTGAAGACATTCTCCAGGGAGAATTCTTTTCCGGGTCCTTCGACGAAAACGAAACTTCCGGAGCCCCCCTCGCAACGCTCCCCTCGGAACGGCTGGAGATGCTTCAGGATATCTCCCGCAAACTGGAAGATCATTTCAAGGAGCTCCGGTGGATACGCTTTGCCATCGAGGGAGGCAAGCTCTGGCTTGTGGATCAAGCATCAGTCCCCGATAAATCTGCCCAGGCAGAGATCAAGACCCTTCTGGATCTGCTCCGGCGCGGAACGGTCACGGAAGAACACGTGATCCGGACGATCAAGCCCGGACGGCTCTCGGAGATACTGCATCCTACGCTGGACGCGGGGTCTGTGTCCTCCTTCATCACTCTGGAGGGGGGAATTGCCGGGTCCGTGGGGGCTGCGATCGGCCGGGTTTTCTTTTCTACAGAACGACTGGTTGTGGCCCACCGCCAGGCTCAGCAAGCTGGTGAAGACACAAATCTGATCCTGGCCATGCCCTCCACCTTCGCCGGGGACGTCAAGGGAATCGAGATCGCCCAGGGAGTTCTCTCCTCCGAGGGCGGCTACGCCTCCCACGCTCCGGTTGTTGCCCGAAGCCTGGGAAAAGTCGCCATGGTTCGTCCCGATATCACCTTCAGGGACGACGTCATGATCATCGACGGAAACGAGATCAAGGAGGGCGATTTTATTACCCTGGAGGTTCCCTATTACACAACACCGCGCATCTTTATCGGTGCAGGGTCCCTCACAAAGCCAACTCCGGAAGACAGCGGGCTCCTGGAACTCCTGGAGATTGTCCAGCACAAGATCGGCAAGATCGAGGTCCATGCCAACGCTGACCAGCCCCGCGATGCCCATCTGGCAAAACTCTTCGGCGCCCGCGGTATAGGACTGTGTCGCACGGAGCATATGTTCTTTGACGAAAGCAGAATCAATCGTTTTCGCTACATGATTATCGCCCAGGACGAGAAAACCCGCACCATGATTCTCGATGACCTCCACAAGGATCAGACCGAGGATTTTTACCAGCTCCTGAAGATCATGGACGGGCTTCCCGTGACGATCCGTCTTCTGGATGCCCCCCTCCACGAGTTCCTTCCCCAGGGCGACGCTGCAATGAAGGATTTTGTAGCCCAAGCCAAAAAGGACAAGATGAAGTTCACCAAACAGGAGATCCTTGCCAGGAGTCAACTCCTGCGGGAGTTTAACCCCATGCTGGGACACCGGGGTATCCGCATCGCTATCTCCTACCCCGAGATCTATCGGATGCAGACCCGGGCGATCTTCGAGGCTGCCTACAAGCTGAAGGCCGAGGGTTTCTCACCGCGTCCGGAGATCATGATTCCCCTGGTAATGAACCCCCACGAGCTGAAGACCGTTCGAAATGGCAAGCGTATCGAAGGAAAACACATCCTGGGAATCCGGGATATCGAAAGGGAGGTCTTTCAACGCCTTCAGACCGAACCGCTGGATTACAAGGTGGGCACCATGATCGAGCTTCCGGCGGCGGCACTCAACGCAGGCGAGATTGCCCGGTACGCTGATTTCTTCTCCTTCGGCACCAACGACCTCACCCAGACCACCTACGGAATCTCCCGGGACGATTTCAACACCTTTTTTTCGGATTACACCGAGCTGGACCTGCTGGAAGGAAACCCCTTCAAGATGCTTCAGCCCCAGGTGCGGGAGCTGGTCCAAACGGCGGCCCTGCGAGGGAAAATGGTAAGGCCCGATATTACCATGGGACTCTGCGGAGAGCACGGTGCAGAACCGGAGAACATTACCTTTATCCAGGAAACGGGACTCGACTACGTCTCGGTGTCCCCCTTCGGGATTCCCATCGCAAAACTGGCTATCGCCCAGATGAACATGAGCCAGGCCTGAAAATCTGCCGATCCCCTCCTGTGACCCCGGTGGCAACACCGGGGTCTTTCTTTGCCCCGGAAGGTATTACGCCGTCTCGGCGGCCGACTCCAGAAAGGAACAAAGCCCCGTAAGAGCCCGGAGCAAATACAGTTTGATCAGCGTCTCTGCCGTGTGGGGACTACGGGGAAAGCGTGCAAGAATTACCATGAAGGACCGCTCTGCCATGTCCCGCGCCGCCGGACAGACTCGCCCTCCCTCCATCTGGAGTCCCAGCACACCCTCCCGGATCGACTGGTCCAGGGCATCGGCACCTTGGCGATAGAGCTGGCACGCCTTCTGATCTTCTCCCAGAAAAACCTGCTGCTTCTTGGGACGAATTAACATGTTCTCATAAAAAGCAGCGGCAAAATCCCGGATCGCCCCTACCTGTCGGTATTGCAGGGCACTCCCGGGCCATTCTGCAGCAAGCGCCAACCCCTCGACAATATCGGTCATCTGCCTCAAGGTTCTGCGATACCGGTAGCGGAGAGCCCCCTCCTCGCGCAGATGCAACTTCTCCATGCCGTAGTTGTAGTAATCGTGGATCTGGTCCAGCAGGAGATCGTAGAGCTCCGCAATGTGCCCCTGCAAGGTCAGGCTGTAGCCGAACCCCTCGTCCGTCTCGACAGAAGGCGCGTGTTCCGGTGAGGGCTCTTCGATGAAGCTCTCCCAAGGGAGCTCCTCACGGCGCAGGTACTCCGTCACCGTGGCGTGAGCCTCGGTGAGGCGAACCGTCATCCGGTGAGACCACTCGCTTCGGGAGGTGTTTCTATCGGGGTGGTATTCCTTCAGTAATCTGCGAAAGGAGCTGCTCACCTCCTCAGAGGAAGCGGCCGCCCCTAACTGAAGAAACTCGTAGGCCTCGGCAAGATCCATTATCCTAGATAATACGCCACCTGACGGGGTAATTCAATCCTTTGCACCTTCTTGAAATACCGTTTACACTTACAGTGAAACTCAGGACTGGAGGCACAAGGTGGAAAAGTTTCAGGAACTCTTTAACGCATACCAAAAGGGTGAACTCCCTTCGGATCACGGCTATATCGTCAGCGTGTTCTATCACAACAACTCAACCTATACCCGGTACGAGGTAATATCCTTTAACAACGTAAAAGATATATACATCACCGATGAAGGGCTGGTCTTCCAGGCGGAGGGAAGGAAACTTTATGTGATGGTGGAACCTGCCGGGTGGCCCAACAGCCACATTGAGCCGGCCTACCGGACAGAGGATCAACGAATCCCCTATCGCAAAAAAGATCTTCTGGATTACACCACCCGCCGCCAGGACCACGTCTACATCGGCAAAGAGCCTGTGGTAACCTACACATCTTTTACCATTCTCAAGAGCATAGGGCAGGATATCTCCTACGTGTTCTACGATCAGGGCGATATCAAGCAGACAATCCTGGAGTTCTTCCGGTTAAGTCTCTGGAAGCAAGCTCGCGTACCCCAAGGCGACGCCAGGAAAGTCACCGAGGAGATTGATCAGGTCTTTTCCAAGATCGTAGTCACTCCGGATTTCAACTAGAGCAAAAAAAGGGGAGTCTCCAGGACTCCCCTTGCTTCTTCAAAGGTCCGATTATTCGAAGGATATATTGATTTCGTCTATCCAGACGGCATCTTCACCACGATCCACGCTACCGTCCTTCTCGAAACTCCAGAGCAACTCAAGCTGATTGGAAGCACCCGATCCCAGGGGAATCGAGAAGGAGACCTCGGTCCAGTCAGTCTCGCCAGACCACTCGCCGTGTCTTGTGCCATTCACGGAGAAGATTAACCGGTCATAATAGTCTTCCGAAGAGGTCCGAAGGGCAAAAGAAATTCGAATCTCCGATGCTCCAGAAGGAATATCCGCCTGATGCCAGACCTGGCTGCTTCCGTTAGGGCCGATCTCTCCTGATCTGAGGGAATACCCCCCGGAGAAAGCCTGACCGGCCGTGATAACCCAAGGGCGGTCACTCGAGGAGAGGCCTCCCTCGGTCTGAAGTTCTGTCGGTATCTGGCCGTCGAAGAAGTTTGTCTGCAACCCCGCAGGAGCCACAGCTATTGTCTCATAGCGGTTAAAGCGGTAACTCCGGGACAGGGGAATCACCGCCAGGACAGGCAAGGAATCGGCAGAATCCCGAAGTTGGACCTGGCGCACCGCCAGGGTGTACTGCTCGTCGAGGCCGCCCCGCAGGGAATAGCCCAACCGGACCTCCAGAGAATCCCGGGAAAACGCCCTTGAGACTGCTGCCGAGATTTCATCGGGTATCCGCACCCGAAAGCTATCTTTTTCGGGAAGAAACCCGAGGTCGCTGATGATTTCCAGCTCCCGGGCATCCCTGCGTGCCAGCTCAACTGCCTCTCGGGGCACCCAGAAGATCTCGCGGCTCAACTCTTCCAGCTGAAACTGGAGAAACCGGTACTCCCGGCCTGCTCCACGGGCCACAGCCCGGTCGACTCTGCTCATGAACTCTTCCACCTCTTCCCAAGGCTGGATTTCGAGCAGGGCCGTCACCTCACCCCGACGCGATTCCCACACGGAGCGAGCCTCTTCAACTTCCTCCAGGGCCTCCTGAACGGCGTCCGGCAAAAAGCCGAACCCGCCGGCTGATACAGCCCAGGGCGCCAGCCCTAAAATAAATGCAACCAGCACCGTCCGAACACATAATCCATACTTGATCATACCGTCATTCCTCTCTCGAATTGGTCTTGGGCACGGCACACCGCCTCCACCAGCGCCTGCGATTCCAGCGCCTGAACCCGGTCTTTCAGCGTTTCCGGGGTGTCACCAGGCAGAACAGGACAGCGTTTCTGGAGGATGATCGGACCAGCGTCTACCTCGGCTGTCACCAGATGAACGGTACACCCCGTCTCCTGCCGGCCTGCGGCAAGAACCGCCTCATGGACCGCTCCATCCATGGCGCCGGCAAAATCGGGGAGAAGCGACGGGTGAATATTCAGTGCTTTTCCGTGCCAGGTACTGCAGAACTCCCGCGAGAGAATCCGCATGTACCCCACACACAGTATCACGTCCACCCCAAAAAACCTGAACTCCCGGGTAAGTTCCTCGTCAAAAAGAGTCCGGTCTTTTTTCTCGCCCTCCGGCGTTCGGGGGGAGATAGCACGAGCAGGTATTCCCCTCTCCCGGGCACGGCCCAGAATCACCGCATCGGGCCGGTCCGAGAGAACAACCTCCACCGAGGCAGGAATGGAAAAGCTCTCCACCGCATCGAACAGCCCCTGGAGCGACGTTCCCCGGGTAGAGCCCAAAACTCCCACCCGAACAGACCTTCCCCGAAGCTCTTTCATGTGATCGATCCGTTTCTGGATCAGTCCCGGAGTGCCGATATCGCCGCGATGAACAAGTCCTCCCCCAACCGAAGCGATCCAGGATTCGGCCCGTGCTTCGGCTTCATCCAGGGTATTGCCGAAACCGGTCACAGCCAGTGTCCTGGAGCCCTCCGTAACAAGGTGATCTCCCTGAAGCGCCAGCGAACCCAAAAAGCATTCGGTCCCTGCGGCCTCGGCAGGGACGGTCACGACGAGTCCTCGCTCTCCCTTTTCGGGATACCCCGGCGGCACCAGATATTTACAGACCGAGGCCTCACCCCGGAAGGAGGCCGCCACCTCCTCCAGTCGACCTTCGACCAGGGCGGAACAGATTTCTGCCAGATCGCCCTCCAGAAGAGGGAGGACGTTCAGCGCTTCGGGATCCCCAAAACGGGCATTGTACTCAACGATGGACACACCCTTGGCGGTGGCCATGAACCCCCCGTAGAGGATGCCCTGGTACGGCACGCCTGTTATCTCCTTGAGTCCCCGAACCACCCGCTCGTTCAGATTCTGGGCAGCGACTATATCCTGGCGGTTCAAGAACGGCAAAGAACCTGTTGCGTCGGTGTAACTCCCCATCCCCCCGGTGTTGGGGCCCCGATCGCCCTGGTACGCCCGCTTGTGGTCCTGGGCGGGAGGCATATGCAGGCAGTGCTCGCCATCGGCGAAGGAGAGGAGCGAGAATTCCTCTCCCACAAGCTTCTCTTCAATAACAAGCTGCGGGGCATCACTCAGGACATCCCGGCAGAAGGCAAGAGCCTCCTCACGGGAGTGGAGATGCTCTCCCGAGACTTTCACTCCTTTACCGCCCCGCAGACCGTCTTCCTTCACCACATAGTGAGCTCCCAGCTCATCCAGAGCCTGTTCCGCCTCATCCAGGGAGGTCACCAGATAGAAGGCAGGCACCGCCTCGGGGCAGATCCTGCGCAATAACTCCCGGCAAAAGGATTTGCTCGTCTCGATTTTTGCGACAGCCTGGCGTGGCCCCACCACAGGCACACCAGCGGCCCAGAGCGCGTCGGCGACCCCCGTCTCCAGGGGCGCCTCGGGACCAATGCAGGCCAGATCAGCATCGACCTCACGGGCCACCGCTTGAGCCAGATCCGGATCGGTGATATCTCCTGTCCGGTACTGGCCGCGACAGAGTTCCCGGATCCCCGGGTTCAGGTGACTGCCCAGACAGGACAGGTCCGGTTTTTGGGGAGACCGGGAAAAGGCTTTTGCCAGGGCGTGTTCCCGTGCTCCGGACCCGATAATCAGGATACGCATCGCTTCATCTCCTCCTGGTCCAGCTTGTGAATGTAGTCCCCTCCCAGGCAGGCTGTGCAGGGGGTATCGATGTGATGATCACCTTTCCGTGTTACCGCCTCTACCAGATATTCCAGAGGTTGATACAGGAGCAAATCCGCTCCCAGATATTCCTGGATCTCCGCCTCTGTGGAAACTGAGGCGATCAGCTCCTCCGAGGTGGGAATGTCTACACCGTAGTAACAGGGTTGCGTCACGGGAGGGCAGGCCGAGGCAAAGTAGACCCGACGGGCTCCAAACTCCCGCACCATCTGGACAATTTCCTTGCTCGTGGTACCCCGCACAATGCTGTCATCCACAATCAGGACGTCCTTGTTTCGCAACTCCAGCTCCTGGGGCGAAAGCTTGTACCGCACGGACTGACGGCGTTTCTCCTGGTTGGGCATGATGAAGGTTCTTCCGATAAAGGGATTTTTATAAAGCCCTTCGGAGTAGTTTACTCCCAGCTCCCGGGCCATGGAGAGAGCCACCGTATTGGCTGTGGCCGGAGCCGGGATAATTACATCGGGAGAGACTTCCGGGAAGGTTTCTTTCCAGGCTTTACCAAGATTTTCGCCCATGCGCAGGCGAGAGCGATAGACGTTAACGTTGTTCAGCATCGCATCGGGACGAGCAAAATAGACGTACTCGAAAATGCAGGGAGTGAACGCCTTGGGGGCCAGTCGCCTGGTGAAAACCTGACGGTCGCTGGCAATGTAGATGATCTCCCCGGGCAAGACATCCCGCACCCGGCGGTAGCCCAGCATATAAAACATGGTGTCCTCGGAGGCGAAGATATGGTCTACCCTTCCATCGGGAAGTTCCCGCTGGCCGTATACCAGAGGCCGCAGACCATGGGGATCCCTCATTGCTACCAGACCCCGATCCTTGATGAGCATCACCGCCGAGACGGCTCCGGCGATGCGGTAGAAGAGTTCAGCCATTGAAGAAAAGAGGGCCTCAAAGAAGGCTCTGTCGGCCAGGGACGAGGCAGGCCCGGCCCCGATTCGCCGATGCAGTTCATCAGCAAAGAGCTGCAAGAGCATTTCGGAATCGCTGTGGGAGTTCAAATAGCGTTTCCTGTTTTCCTGAACCTCCCGGCGCATCTCCTGATAGTTCACCACGTTGCCGTTGTGAGCGAAGGCGATCCCGTTGGGAACACTGGTCCAGAGGGGCTGCACCTCATCGTTACTGTGGGTCCCGCTGGTGGGATAGCGGGTATGGCCAATACCAATGGAGCCCCGCAAACGCTCCATGTGACGTTGCTCGAAGATGTCCTGCACCAGGCCCATGCCCTTCTTGACATGAAACCGCTCGTTACAGGTGATTATTCCCGCAGCATCCTGGCCGCGGTGCTGTAACTGGATCATGCTATCGTAGAGATCCGGTGCTACCTGGTCGTGGGCGTAGATTCCAACGATCCCGCACATATCCTGCTCCTCTGTACTATCTGTACTATTTGATGCAATCCAGTTGATGAAAGCCAGCCCCGAAGTATCATCCGGCTTCTGGATGCTCGAGAACAACCGGTGCCATTCTTCACGATGCCACCCCGGAAATCAGCCAGTCCCCTGATCCCCGGGGAGAGAAACCCCTGCCGCACGAAGCTCCTCAGCGAGGGAACGCCCCCCTTTCGCACGAGGGGGAAAGAGAAAGGGCCTGCCGGTAATTGCCTCGTAGAGCAGAATGTAGCGATAGGCCAACTCCTCGACGAGCTCTGGCGGGGCCTCGGGGAGGATCGCATCCCTGTAGGGATCACAATGGGCCACAAACCAGGCCCGGAGGAATTCCTTGTCGATGTGATCCGGCGATACTCCTGCCGCTCTTCGTTCGTGGTAGGTTCCGCCTATCCAGTAGCGGCTGGAGTCAGGAGTGTGGATCTCATCGATCAGCCGCAGGGTTCCCTGGTTATCGAACCCCATCTCGTATTTGGTATCAACAAGAATCAGGCCGTTCTCGGAGGCCTTTTTCTGGCCGAAGGTAAAGAGATCCAGGGCATGGTCCCGGCACCGCTCCCAGTCGCGGCGGGTCATCCAGCCCTCGGCGATAATCTCTTCGGGAGCGATGGGCCGATCCTTTGCTTCTTTGGTTGTGGGTGTCACAACAGGCCGGGGCAGTTCCTGATGCTTTTCCAACCCGTCAGGAAAATCGATTCCGCAATAGCGCCTCTCTCCGGCCTGGTAGCGAGTCCACAGGGAGGTTTCGGTGGAGCCCGTAATGTACCCTCGCACCACAAACTCTATCGGAAAGGGAGTACAGTGGCGAACAACACTCACGTTGGGGTGAGGAACCCCCTCGAGATGGTTGGGCAAGATGTCCCGGGTCTCGTCAAACCACCAGGCGCTGGTCTGGTTCAAGACCTGCCCCTTGAAGGGAACCGACGCAAGAAGGCGGTCAAAGGCACTTTGGCGATCCGTGGAGACCAGTAGAAGAGATTCCCCGGCCCGATAGCGGTCCCGGACTTTTCCCCGGTGTTTTTCCGGCAGAGCCAGGTCAGTCTCGGTGAGGCAGTTTTCGCAGGCCTCCCGGATTTGTTGCCGGTATTCGGCCTCCCCTTGCACGCCCGGGAGGTGGCCCAGGCTGTCGCTGATCAGGCGACTGGTCCGGCTATCCCCGGCCAGGGCACCTCCAGCGAGATTATCTTCGATCATAGAGAAGTCCCACCTGGCTCACAGGATTCAGCAAAATATGCGTATTCAGGACCTGCTCCAGATCCTGGGCCTCATCGAGGGTCCAGAGGATTCCCCTTTGCAGAGAACGAACCTCCTGGAGACCGAACCAGTTCTGCAGAGCCTCCAGCACACGCCGTCCCTGAATATCATCCCGCTCCCGCACCAGGAGAGAAACCGAGTTACTCCCCGCCGGGGCCGGAACACATTCTTCCTTGTTGCTGTTATAGAGTTCGCCACTGGCCTGGATCGCCTCCAGAACCTCCTGTGCCCGAGCTGGCGAAAGGTCGGGGTCCAGCGAGAGTTCCCAGTGAACCCTGCGGGTAATGCCCGGAGAGATGCCCCGGTGAGAAAGCGCTGTCTCTACGCTTACGGCGGCGTTATCGGTGATAATCAGCTGCACCACCAGCTCGTGAGCCCCCTGTCGAGGCGCAAATGCGGGAAGATCATCGACAGACAGGCGTGTCTCAGCGGGAGAGGATGAAAACGATGGAGCCTCTTCCCGGGAACGGGCCTTCTCTTCTCCGGGTCCTCTCTCGAGATACTCCCGAAGGGAGTGGAAGATGCCATCTCCCAGGGGAGTTCGCTCGGGATGGGGCATGATCGCCATGACATTACCCCGTACATTGGTGATGGCAGCAATGTTGCCCACAGATCCGTTGGGATTCACGGGAAACTCTTCCAGGGCCTGTCCTTCTTCGTCGGTATAGCGGAAGGCGATCATGCCCCGCTCGTTCAGCTCCTGGTATACCTGGGGAGACATAACAAAGCGACCTTCCGCATGAGCGGCAGGAACATTCAGAGCGGTTCCCCGGGGAATTCTTCCGGTGAACGCCGTCTCTTCTGTTTCGGCTCTCAAGGTTACCCAGGCGTTGTAGAACCCCGTACCCACCACGCGCCCCCGGGCCACACGGCGGTTTGTGGTGAGCGCCACCAGGGGTGGGTCTCCCGGAGAACCTCCTCCCGGAACAAGCCCTGCCTCCACCAGGATCTGCGCCCCGTTGCAAATCCCCAGAACGGGTTTTCCCCGATCGCTCTCCTGACGGATAACCTCCATAAGAGGGTCCAGGGCAGCGATAATACCCGAGCGGCTCCGATCCTCATAGGAGAAACCGCCCGCCAGAAGGTAGCCGTCAAAGTCCCGCAACTGTGCGAGGTCCTGATTCCACCGGAAAAAGACACCCTCCAGCCCGACCCGCTCCAGGGCCAGGCGAGATTCGCGTTCGCAGTTTGTCCCGGGAAACTGGATGATCCCTATCGTCATGAAAGCCCCCTTCAGGCGATTCCGGAGATCCGCACCGCTCCGGTTCCCTCGGTTACCACCCCGATCTCCCAGGACTCAACGGAAAAGACTTCCTTCATGAGTGCCTGGGCCTCGTCACGAGCAGCCGCCGGCAGGATAACCGTCAGTCCCACTCCCATATTAAAAACCCGGTGCAGCTCCTCGGGAGCAACTCCCCCGTGGTGTGCCAGGACAGAGAAGATTGGCGGAACCTTCCAGGCCGTCCCGTCCAGAAGGGCATCGCACCCGGGAGGAAGTATCCGGGGAATGTTTTCCAGAACCCCGCCTCCCGTGATATGGGCCATGCCCCGCAGGGGTATTCCTGCTTCAAGAAGGGCCAGGATACCGGGGGTATAGTTCACGTGGGCCTCCAGGAGCGCATCCTGAAGAGACCGGGAGCTCCCTGCACCGGGCAAAAGCTGCTCCAGTGGGGCTTTCAGGGAAAGATCTGCCACCTGGATAATCTTCCGAGCCAGCGAAAACCCGTTTGTGTGAAGGCCGCTTGAGGCTACTCCCAGGATAACATCGCCGGGAGTAATGGTCTCGCCATTGATAATCCGGTCCCGTTCCACAATACCCGTTACGACGCCCACCAGATCATGCTCTCCCGGCAGATACACCCCGGGCATTTCGGCGGTTTCGCCCCCAATCAGGGAGGCTCCCACGGCACGGCACGCCTCGGCTATACCGCAGACAATCTGGGCAACCCGCTCCGGATCAAGGACATCGTTGGCCACGTAATCCAGAAACGTGAGAGGCCTGGCCCCGTGCACCGCGATATCGTTGCAGCAGGCGCTCACCAGGTCAGCGCCTATCCGACTGAAGTCATCGGCCTGACGAGCCACGACGGTCTTGGTACCCACACCGTCCACAGACTGAACCAGCACAGGCTGGCGATACGAGGGAGCGATCTCCGAGAGATCGTAGAAGGCGCCGAAACTCCCCACACCTGTCAGGACCGCCGGGGTAAAGGTCGATGCCGCCGCATCACGAATAAGATCGACCGTGCGGTTTCCCGCCTCGATATCAACACCGGAATCTTTGTAGGACAAACTCACAACAACTTCTCCATAAGCCCCTGCTCCCAACGGGTTCGGGCATCTTCAATCGTCATATCCCATACTCCTTCAACAATTATGCGCGGTTCCCTGATGGTCCGCCCCAAAAGAACTGGCTTCGCCCCCTGATGATCCGCCAGGGCAAGAAAATCCTGTTCCCGGTGAGGATCAATTTCCAGAACAAACCCGGGCGACTCCTCGAAGAGGAACGCTGCTGGCTCTCCGGGCGTATCAAGGGAGACAGCACACCCCAGGGAACGGGGAAAGGTCATCTCGCACAAGGCAACACCCAGCCCTCCCTCGGAAATATCATGACAGGCCCGCAAAAGCCCCTCGCGGGCTCCTGCCAGAACTGTCTCACCGGCAGCACGAAGTTTTCCGTAGTCGACCTGCGGAAGAGGGCCCACAACCGGAGTAAAAGCGGGGTCGCTGCCAGCTTCGTCCGTGTTCAGAAGCTCCTCGTAGACGCTCCCGCCCCATCGACCCTGACGCTCCAGAAGGAGGTACACCAGGGAATCGGGGTGAGTAAAACTCTGGGTGATCCCCCGGCCATAGTCATCAAGCGTTCCCAGGCAGGCGATCATGGGGCTGGGCGGAATGGAGCCCGTAGCTGACTCGTTATAAAGGGAGACGTTTCCCGCGATGACAGGCACCGAAAGCTCCCGACATGCCTCGGCCACACCGCGACAACCTGCTACAAAGAGCCCCATCTGTTGTGGCTTCTCGGGATTGCCGTAGCACAGACAATCCGAGACTGCCGCAGGACGAGCCCCCGAAGCAACCGTATTGGTGTAGGACTCTACTACCGCCAGAACTGCTCCGAGATGGGGATCCCGGCGGTTCATCCGGGGATTTTGATCCGTAGTAAGCGTAAGCCCCACCCGCCGAATTTCCTCGGGGTAGTCGGTGCTATTAAAGGGCGCCAGGATGCCGGAGTCGGACAACCCCGCCTCGACCACCACCCGTCCCTGAACCTGCTTGTCGTAGCGGTCATAGAGGGGCTTGCGCGAAGCGATGTTCTCGTGTCCCAGCAAGGCCAACAGGTCCTCCCCGGCGTTGCGGGAACCGGACCAGGAGGGAAGCGTCCCCGGGGGAATCGGAGAGGCCGCCACCACGGGATCAGTATAGGGCCGGTCGTAGAGAAATCCCCGGGTAACTTCACAGGCCGGAGCATCCACGATCACTTCATCCCCGGCGATCACCCGAAACCGGGGAGAATCGGTAATCTTTCCGATCACCCGCGCCTCGGCCCCCCGAGAAACCTGGGGCAAGGCAAAATCTTCGTTGTAATGAGCCAGAATCAGGGGAGTCAGATCAGGAGGAGAAGCGTACATATACCGCTCCTGGGTCTCGGAACAGAGCACTACGTGAGGAGGCAGGCCCTGGGCGTCCCGGTGGACCTGGTCGATTATGACCTCGGCCCCATAGCCCCCGGTATCGGCGATCTCCACACTGGCGCAGGCGATTCCTCCGGCACCAAGGTCCTTGAACCCTACCCGGTGATGAGCCCCAAGCTCTGCCAGCTTTTCCGAGAGCGCTCCCGCTGCCTGAAGGAGATGTCGTCCCAGAAAGGCGTTCGGTTCCTGAACCGCGCCCTTGTTTTGCTCGTGCTGTTCCGCATCAAGATCAAAGCTGGCAAAACTGGCGCCTCCAAAGCCGCTCGAATCGGTGGGCTTTCCCACCAGAATCAGATCGTACCCGTCAGCACCGGGAGGAGCATAGGAATGCAGGAGATGATCCTCCCGGAGAATCCCCAGCGAAACCACTGTGACAAGACAATTATCCTGGTATCCCCGGTCGAACTGGAGACCTCCTGCCAGCGAAGGCACCCCGATGGGGTTTCCATACCCGGCAATCCCCGAGACCACGCCGTCGTAGATCCACCTGGTTTGAGGAGTCTCGATATCGCCGAAGCGAAGATCGTCGGCCAGAGCCACAACCTCGCCCCCCATGCAACAGATATCCCGGACGTTCCCCCCCACGCCCGTGGCGGCTCCTTCGTAGGGAACGATCTGGCTGGGATGGTTGTGCGATTCGTGGCTCATCACCACGCAATAGCCCCGTCCCTGGCGGTCCCGGGCAACCCGGACCACACCTGCGTCCTCTTTTGCCCCCAGGACAACCTCGGGACCCTGGGTAATAAACTGTGAAAGATGCTCCCGGCTACTTTTGTACGAGCAATGTTCCGACCCCTCAATTCCGAAAAGCACAAACTCCGCCACCGAAGGAGGTCGCTTGAGAATCGAAAACTGCAGCTGCTTTGCCTCCTGCAAGGTCAACCCGATCGAGTAGCGCTCGAGAAAATCCCCTATCTCCTGGTCCGACCGGCCCTGGAGATCAAATACGTCCCTGGTTAATTGCATATTCCCTCTCTTGCGGTGCAGAAAGAAAAAAAGGACTCCGGAGGTCCTCCGAAGTCCTTACGTTCAAGCGGGTATCCCGAAACCGCCAAAGCCGCACCGCTTCCCCGGAAGGGATACGTGTGCAGATTTAACTGTGTTTCCTATCAACGCGCCAGCCATGTGTCACCCATATAACGTGTAACGAATACACTACTTGTACCGGAAAAGGCCGGGTATTACAACTGGTTTGCGATCGGCAGAAGCCGGGCGAGGAACTCACCCAGCCGCTGCACCGGCCCCCGGGCAGGAGGAGAGCGGCGCTCTCCCTCGTCGGAGGTCCAGATCAACCCCCTGCCATCGGGGTTGAGGATCACCGTCCAGGCCTGATCTTCCTCGCAGAGGGGAGCCACGATGGCCCGCAACTGTTCATTAAAGAGCCGGGAATCGATGATCAGACCGTTCTCGGTGTTGATTCTCATGGCTCGAGGATCGAAGTTCAGGGACCCCACATAGGATTTCCGGTGCCCGCTTATCACCGCCTTCAAGTGCATGCTGATATAATCAGCCTGAAAGGGCGCGGTATCAGCATAGAGGCGGCCCGTCCCGCCAGGCTCATGGTGATACTCAAAGAGTTCCACCCCCTTCTCCAGAAGTGTCTCCCGATGCGGACGATAGTGACTGTGAACAGCCGTATGGTTGATCGATGCCAGGGATGGCACCAGCAGGCGCACGTCTACCTGGTCCTGTTCCAGCTGGTGAAAAATCTCCAGAACTCCCTCGTCAGGAATAAAGTAGGGAGTAATAATCAGAATTTCCCGGACACTACCCTCGTTACCGTTGAGGAGATCCGTCAGCGACCGCACCACCTCACGATCATCCCGTTCCACGGGATGGTCCGCAACGAAGCGTACCCGGGCAGGAACCAGCTCCCGGGCACCATAATAGAGCAGGTGATCCCAGGCGGATATCTCTGCAGGAAAGACGAGGCGTCGGGGATCCCGGGCGATATCATCTTCCAGGCGCTCCCTCACCCGTTCAAGGTACTCCTCGGTGCCCCGGCGGTGCAGCTTTCGCCCCGGAAATGCATAGGGACTGTTCCAGTAATCGTCGAAGGACTGGGCCATATCGTCCACTACAGGCCCCACCACCAGCACGTCCAGATCCCGAAAATTATACCCCCGGGCAACGCCAAAATAGTTGTCCCCGATATTCCGCCCCCCCGTGATAGCTACCTGGCCATCGGCGATAAAGAGCTTGTTGTGCATTCGCCGGTTCAACCTGCGAAATTCCAGCATGAAGCGGAAAGCCGAGGCGGCCCTGGTGCGCCGGGCGGGATTGGGATTAAAGATGCGGATATCCATGTTGGGGTGATTCGTGAGCGCCGCGATGGACCGGTCGGAATGGGTCAAAAAGATATCGTCCACGAGGATTCGGACCTGGACACCCCGGTCCGCTGCCCAGAGCAACCGCTTTAACATCAGCCGCCCCGTGTAATCATCATCCCATAGAAAGTATTGCGCGTCGATCGACTCCTGGGCGTTATCAACCATGGCAAGACGCCAGTCCAGGGCGTCTCTGTTTCCCGGCAGGAGCAAAAGCCCCGATTCACCCTCGGCAAGACGATCCTCCCCGGCTGCAGCAAACTCCTGGAGCCGCCCCGTCTCGGCCGGGAGCATCCGGTGATCGAGCGGAAGCTCCTGGGGCCGGCCGATGGTCGAACAGCCTCCAAGGGTCACAGCAAAGGCGAGAGAGAGAAAAAGTGGAGCAGAGGAAACACCCCGCCGCCTTTGGAATAGAGAAGCGATCACCATGGAAAATGCCCCGTTGAACGTTGGAAAATGGTACAGTTCGCACCTACGATACTGTACTGTAGCAAATATCCTGCACTGCCACAACAGGGTTCGTTTCCAGGGTGCGTGGCCGGGTTGATTTTATCAGCCCCCATGACGATACTTACCGTAAGGAGCTGGAAATGATTGATTCGATTACCACCCTCTACACGGCCATGGAGCAAAGCAAGCAACAGACCGAGGTATCAACGGCAGTCCTTGCCAAAAGCATCGACACCGTGGAGCAGGCCGGGGAAAATCTCCAGGGTCTGATCCAGACGGCCGGAGCCTCAGCGTCCCAGGCTTTTACAGACCCTCTGGTGGGTCAGCATATCAACGTAACGGCCTAGTCTCGCCCCGTGTCGGCCTGGAGCCCCTCCAGACCGAAGGCCCCCAGTATTTCCCGGGCTCCTTCGAGATCCCGGGAAAAGACCCTCACCAGGTACCGCTCGATGAACCCCACGGTGGGGTAGATCCCGCCCCCGTCGTCGGACCAGACGATGCAGTCAATCTCCTGATTGCGCAGGAGCTCGCAGGCCTGTTCGGCCTCATGGCGAAAGTTGTATTCACCAACGGTCTCAATTGTGTCTTTCTTTTTCTGTTTTGCCATAAGCTTCTTTCCTGCAGGTTTCCTGGCTGTTTTCCTGGCTGTCTGCTTTCCGGCCCGCAAGGACTCCCTTGCCACGGATGATTCTCCATTGTACCAGAAAAAGACTTGACTGTTAATCTCATAAGCGTTATATATGTTTTATCATATATTCGATAGCAGGAGGTTTCCATGCATATTCCTGAGCGTTCCCGGCCGTACATTTTTGGCGCTCTCTCGGGGCTGCTTCTGACGGTCAGCGTAGCCGTGGCCGGGCAGTTCTTCGGCACATCCACCACCTTTCCAAGGTTCTCCACTCTCATAGTCACAACCCTGGGAATTGACATTAGCGCGCTCCCCTTTGCCAGGGTCCGCGACGGAGCTCTCACGGGCTCAGCCTTTCCGAACTGGCAGCTTCTCTTTGTGATCGGCATCGGCCTGGGAGCGTTCATCTCTGCCAGAGCGAGTGGAACTTTTCATCGGGAACACCTGCCGGAACTCTGGGTCTCCCGTTTCGGTCCTCGACACAAAACGCGCCTTCTCTATTCTCTGGGAGGGGGAACATTGGCCATGGTGGGAGCCCGCATGGCCGGAGGATGCCCCAGCGGCCACGGCGTGAGCGGAGTGAGCCAGCTCGGGGTGAGCAGCCTTCTGGCGATGGCCATGTTTTTCATCGGAGGAATCACAACGGCCCGATTGCTCTATGGGTCTCGTAGCAGCGCACCATCTCAAACCAGCACAACCCAGGGAGGTCTCTCATGATTCTCGTCTACGGTCTTGTAACAGGTATCTTTTTCGGCATCTTTCTTCAACAAGCCCAGGCTTTGCGCTTTGAACGGCAAGTCGAGGCGATGCTTCTCAAGGACATGACAATCGTCAAATTCATGCTCACCACCATTGTGGTGGGATCCATCGGGATTCATGCCCTTCAGGATGGGGGCGTGATTTCCTTCTCCCCCCGAGCCCTCAGCCTGGGTTCCCAAATTGTGGGGGGGCTCCTCTTCGGCGCCGGTTGGGCAATCATCGGATACTGTCCCGGCACCAGTATCGGCGCGCTCGGCGAGGGCCGGTTTCATGTGATCTGGCCAATCCTGGGGATGCTTCTGGGTGGTCTTGTCTTTGCCCTGCTCTATCCACTCATTCAGACCTACATACAACCTCTGGGGTCTTTCGGGTCGATCTCGCTGCCGCAACTGCTGGGGGTCAACCACTGGGTGGTAATAGCAGCCCTGACAGTGGGCTCATTCTTCCTCTTCCGGTTCTTTGAGCGGCGCGGGCTCTAAAGGGTGCGCGGGCTCTAAAGGGTGCGCGGGCTCCAGAGCGGCGCTTTCGGGAGGGTTGGGGCCAGGCCTTATCCACAGACAGGGGGGGTGTTTCCGGGCTATACTCGCACCCATGGAACGCTGCCCTGTCTGCGAGGCCACCTCGGCCGAGCCCTTCATGACGCTCCCTCCCCGGCACTATTGGCGATGTCTCCAGTGCCGGGCGACCTTCCTGGACCCCTCCCAGCTTCCTTCTGCCGAGGAGGAGCTTCACCGATACAACCTGCATAACAACGATCCCGCAGATCCCCGATACCGGGCCTTTCTGCATCGCCTGGCCGACCCTGTTCTGGATGCCTTGAATCAAGGAGTGAAGGAAGAGGAGCGGCCTTTTTCGGCCCAGGGTCTTGACTACGGATCGGGACCAGCCCCGGTCCTGGCAGAGATCCTTTCCGAGGCTGGTCACCAGGTAGCCTGCTATGACCCGTTCTACGCACCCGATCCGACCCCTTTGGAAGGAAGCTATTCCTTCATCACCTGTTGTGAAACGGCGGAACATTTTCACACCCCGGCCAGAGAGTTCTCCCGTTTCGCCCGGCTTCTCCTGCCCGGAGGCCTTCTGGGAATCATGACGGAGTTTCAGGACGATGACGACCGCTTTGCCCGATGGTATTACCGGCTCGACCCCACCCACGTCGTCTTTTATCGGGAAGAAACATTTCGCTACCTGGCAGGCCAATACGGCTGGGAAGTCCGAATCCCCCGAAAAAACGTGGCGCTCTTCCGGAGGCCCCGGTGAGACTTCTCCGTAGCCTGGGAAGATCCCTCGTTTCACATCGCCCGAAGGCCCTTGGCCTGGCCCTGGGAGGCGGTGCGGCCCGGGGGATCGCCCACATAGGGGCCATAAAAGTTCTTCAGGAGGAAGACATCCCCATTGCCGCTGTGGCAGGAACCAGCATCGGCAGCATCATCGGGGCGATGTACTGTGCCGGGATGTCCTGGGAGGAGATGTGGGAGCTCAGCCAGGAGATAACCTGGGGAGAGCTGTTACGCCCCTCTTTTTCAGGTCTCGGGCTGGTAAAGACAGACCGGATGGAAGAGATCCTCACCGATCGACTGGGCAACATCTCTTTTGAGGATTTGCTGATACCCCTCACAGCCGTGGCTGTCGACATTGTTAACGCCAGCCCCATTCTGCTGCAAACCGGTCCTGTGGCGCAGGCCGTTCGGGCCAGTTCTTCCGTGCCGGGAATCTTTGAACCCCTCCGTGATGGCGAACGGGTTCTGGTAGACGGGGGAGTGGTGGACAATCTTCCTGCCCGGGTTGTCCGGGAGATGGGCGCCGAGGCTGTGCTGGCCATTGATCTGAACAAGGAATCGTCCGACGGGCGGATCCCCCGGAATCTCCTCGACGTGATGTCCCAGACCTTTGCCGTCCTGATCTGGAATACCAGCCGCCTGGGGAGGGAAAGCGCGGATATCCTCCTGCAACCGGAGATCGCTCACATCGGATACCACGAGCTCTCCTGCGCCCGGGAGCTCTTTGACGCAGGTGAACAGGCCATGCGCAAAGCCCTCCCGGCGCTAAAAGCCCTGGCCTGAGATCAGCCGGCCAGAGCGTCCAGGACCACGGGGAGGGCGTCCTCACCCGAAAGGGTTTCTACGCCCTGAAGCCACTCGTCCAGAATGGCTGGATTCTCCCGAAGCCATGAGCGCGCCCCATCGCGGGCATCGATACCCTCATCGATTTTTGCCATGATGTCGTTTTCCATCTCTACCGTATAGTAGAGGTTGTTGAAGAACCTCTCCAGGTTGGGATAGGCCTCCAAAAACCCCGCGCGGGCGTTGGTATAGACCGTGGCAGCCCCAAAGTCGGGTCCAAAGTGATCATCACCACCCGTAAGATAGACCATATCAATGTAGGAGTTCATGGGGTGAGGAGCCCATCCCAAAAATACAATTGGCTCTTCACGATTCGCCCGGGCTCGCGCTTCCGAGAGCATTCCCGCCTCACTCGATTCAGCCACAATAAAGTCGTCCAGCCCGAAGGCCCCGCTGTGGATCATATCCCAGATGATCTGGTTTCCGTCGTTTCCCGCCTCGATACCGTGAATCGTGTAGTCTAATTCATCGGCAAAATCTGCGATATGCGAGAAATCAGTCAGCCCCTGTTCTGCCAGGTACCGGGGTACTGCCAGGGTATACTTGGCGCCTTCCAGGTTTGGCCGAACTTTCTCGACAGCCCCTCGCTCAAAATAGGTATTGGCGATTGTTCCCATGGAGGGCATCCAGTTTCCGAGGAAGACATCCACGTCTCCTTCAGCCATCCCCTCGTAGGCAACAGGAACGGAGACGGTGTTCGAGGTCGTCTCGTAGCCGATTGCCTCCAGCACCAGTCGGGCCGCCGCAGTTGTTGCCTCGATATCCATCCAGCCCACCTCGGCAAATCGTACCACCACCTCCCGGGGTCTTCCTTCGACATCAGCCGGTTTCGCCGACTCCTTCTGCCCCCCTGCAAAAACGGTGGGAACCGACAGCACAATCAGGGTAAGCACCTGCAAAAATATCTTCCTCTGTTTCCGATCAATCATTCCTTGTATTTCCTCCTTGGTAATGATTTCAAGTCTAAACATTAACCACTATTCCATCGCACATCAAGGTGTGTTTCGATTAAATATCTAATTATAATGGTCCAGTGCTTTATAATTGTAGAAATTAGACAAACAAGGCGCCGCTCTAACTTGTTGTTATACTATTAATTAGAGCATTCTCCGGGGACTTGCCATGTTTTTTATTTTCGGGTACCGTATTTTAGGTTGGCTAGCTAAACTTTACTGTACTATGTATTACCGCAGTGATGCGGGATGATTTTTTACGAAACGGAGAGAAGAATTATGAGCGAACGGTATCTTGAGGGACGAGTAGCGATGGTCACCGGCGGTGCATCGGGTATGGGACGAGCCATGGCTCTTGCTTTTGCAAAGGCAGGTGCCCATGTTGGAATCGGCTCACTCCTGAGCGAGGACAGCGCAAAAAACGCCGAGGGAGAGCTGGTAAACCGGCCTGGAAAAACCGAGCTGGAGAAAACAAAGAAGGACATTGAGTCCTGCGGTGTAAAATGCGTCGCTGTGGGCCTGGATGTCTGTGACACCGCCAGCGTGAAGAAGTTCCACGAGGCCGTTACAAACGAGCTGGGTCCTGTTGATATTCTGGCGAACGCCGCAGGAATAACGGCAGAGCACGGTGTGGTCAATCACGACGAGGGCCTGTGGCTCAAGGTAATGGACGTCAACGCCAACGGGGTCTTCCGGGCAACCCGCGAGGTGCTTCCCGGCATGCTGGAACGGCGCTGGGGCCGGATTATCAATATCGCCTCCACTGCAGCGAGCGTGGGTGCCCCCATGTCTCCCGCGTACTGCGCCAGCAAGGCTGCTGTAACGGGCTTCACCAGGGCGGTAGCCCAGGAAGGTGCCGAGGCTCTGGTTACAGCTAACAGCATCAGCCCCGGTTGGGTGGAGACCACCTTTGGAACCGAGTGGCTCAGCGATATCGCAGAAAAGCAGATGAACACCAAGGGAGATCTCTTCATTCAGGAGCAGAAGGCAGAGAACCCCCAGAAACGCATGATCCAGCCCGTGGAGATCGGCGCCCTGGCGGCGTTCCTCTGCAAGGACGAAGCTGTAGGAATCACCGGGCAGGACATCACCGTCTCGGCCGGGTCCGTCTGGTAAATACCGTAATCACGAGGGCCTTCATCGCGAGGGCCCTCGCCACACAAACTGGATCACAAGAACCCGAATCACATAAAACCCGAATCACATAAAAGGAGACAACCATGGAACAATATTTGAACCCCGATACCCTGGGAAAAATGTATATCGACGGAGAGTGGCGAGAGGCAGCATCGGGAAAGACCCGGGACATTATCTATCCCTACGATCAGCGCAAGATCGCCCGGGTCACCGAGGGCGACGTTGAGGATGCCCGGCAGGCTATCGCAGCAGCGCGGCGCGCTTTTGACAAGGGAGACTGGGCACGAACCCCCGCCAGCGAGCGTGGTGCTCTTGTGGGCAAGCTGGCCGACCTGATTGAGCGGGACGCTGAAGAGCTGGCAGCCCTGGAAAGCTGGGACACGGCCAAGACGATGGAAGAGAGCCGTGGTGATATGCAGGATATCGCCGGGATTTTCCGCTACTTCGCGGGTCTCGCCGATAAGGACGCCGGAGAGGTGATTGCCTCACCCATCCCCAACACCACCAGCACCATCGTTCGTGAGCCTGTGGGGGTGTGTGGCCAGATTTCTCCCTGGAACTATCCCTTGCTTCAGGCTTCCTGGAAGATGGCCCCGGCTCTGGCCACGGGAAACACCATCGTGATGAAACCCAGCGAGGACACCCCCCTTACTACCATTAAGGTGACCCAGCTTGCCGAAGAAGCAGGATTTCCCGCCGGCGTGGTGAACCTGGTCCTCGGAGCCGGCCCCACCGTGGGGAAGGAGCTCGCCGAAAGCGTCGATGTGGACCTGATCAGCTTTACCGGAGGCATCGAGACGGGCCGCAAGATCATGCAGGCAGCTACGGGCAACATGAAGAAGATCGCTTTTGAGCTGGGTGGAAAGAACCCCAACGTGATCTTTGCCGATACCGATCTTGAGCTGGCCATTGATTACGTGCTGAACGGAATCTTTTTTCATGCCGGCCAGGTCTGCTCGGCCGGGGCACGCCTCATTGTTGAGGATTCCCTGCACGACAAGCTCGTAGAGGGCGTGATCGAGCGAACCAAAAAGATTCGTTTGGGAGAAGCCTTTGATCCCAAAACAGAGATGGGCCCCCTGATTTCCGAGAAGCATCGGGCCAAGGTGGAGCGCTATATCCAGATCGGCAAAGACGAGGGTGCAAAGCTTGTTCTCGGCGGCGACCGGCCCAGCGATCCCGCTCTTCAGAAGGGTTTCTTTGTTAACCCCACGATCTTTGTAGACTGCGATACTTCCATGCGGATCGTCCAGGAAGAGGTCTTCGGGCCGGTTCTGACGGTGGAACGGTTCCACACTGAAGAAGAGGCAATTCGCCTGGCCAACGATACCACCTACGGTCTCTCCGGGGCTGTCTGGAGCAAGGATCAGAACCGGGCTCACCGGGTTGCCAGCGCCATGCGGATGGGAACGGTCTGGATCAACGATTTCAACATTTATTTTGCCCAGGCACCCTGGGGCGGATATAAACAATCCGGTATCGGCCGGGAGCTTGGAGCAGCTGGGCTTGAGGAATATACCGAGATCAAGCACGTTTACCAGAATTATGCCACGGAACCGCTGAACTGGTTCGGCGCGTCTTCCTGACCTGGCCCGATTCTTTATAGCTCCGGCGCCCTCGGGCTGGAGCACAAAAAACCCCCGGCACAACGCCGGGGGTTTTTTTGTGCTCCAAAGAGCTGGCCTTTCCCGGATTTCATATCCGGGATGTTATGCCAGAGGACGCATCAAATATCGTAGTAGAGCGCAAACTCGTAGGGGTGGGGCCGCAGGTCCAGAGCAAGAACCTCGTTCTCAAGCTTGTAGTCAATCCAGGTCTGGATTACATCTTCGGTAAAGACGTCACCCCGAAGGAGGAAATCATGATCGGCCCGAAGCGCTTCCAGAGCCTCCCGCAAGGTTCCCGGCGTGGTCAGAACCTGAGCAGCTTCCTGGGGGCTCAGATCGTAGATGTTCCGGTCCAGGGGCTCACCGGGATCGATCTTGTTCTGTATGCCGTCGACAGCAGCCATCAGCAGGGCACTGAAGGAAAGATAGGGGTTACAGGAAGGATCAGGGCAGCGGAACTCGAAGCGCTTGGATTTTTCGCTGGTGGAGTACATGGGAATCCGCACGGCGGCGCTTCTGTTTCTCCTGCTGTAGGCGAGGTTCACCGGAGCCTCGTAGCCGGGCACAAGACGCTTGTAACTGTTGGTTGTGGGGTTGGTAAAGGCCAGGAGAGCCGGAGCGTGCTTCAAAATGCCGCCGATTGCATAGAGCGCCTCCTGGGAAAGCCCTGCGTAGCCATCACCAAAGAAGGTATTCTTTCCGTCCTTCCAGATAGACAGGTGCGTATGCATACCGCTCCCGTTATCCATGAAGAGCGGCTTGGGCATGAAGGTCACAGTTTTTCCGTGCTTCCGGGCGGTGTTCTTGACGATGTATTTGTACTTGGTCATATCGTCGGCCATATCCAGAAGCGGGGCAAAGCGAAGATCGATCTCGCACTGACCTCCCGTGGCAACCTCGTGGTGATGTGCCTCTACGGAGAGTCCCACGTTCTGCATATGCAAAACCATCTCGCTCCGGAGATCCTGCAGGGCGTCCGAAGGCGGTACGGGAAAGTATCCCTCCTTGTATCGGGGCTTGTACCCCAGGTTTGGCCCCTCGTCCCGTCCTGAGTTCCATCGCCCCTCGGAGGAATCGATGAAATAATAGCCACTGTGCTCGTTCTGATCGTAGCGAATGTCATCGAGAACAAAGAACTCCGCCTCGGCTCCGATAAAGGCGGTGTCACCGATACCGGTGCTCTTGAGATAGTTCTGAGCCTTCTGAGCGATATTGCGCGGATCCCGGGTATAATCCTCACCGGTGATGGGATCCCCGATGTTACAGGTCATTACCAGGGTCTTGATCTCCATAAAGGGATCGATAAAAGCCGTCTGCGGCTGCGGTACCACGATCATGTCCGATTCGTTAATCGCCTGCCATCCCCGTATGCTGGACCCGTCAAAGCCGAGACCTTCCGTGAAGGTATCCAGCTCCAGAGCCTCGGCAGGAACAGAGAAATGCTGCTGCATTCCCGGGAAGTCCATAAACCGGAAATCGATGATCTTTACCTCTTCCTTCTTCACCAAATCAAGCACGTCTTGTGCCGTCATTTCTGTACTCATGGCATTCCTCCCTGACGAATCGGACAGCAAGAACAATTTTAACCCCCTTTTTGGTGGGTTCTATTCTTACTTGCTACATTTATGTGGGTATAATATAAAAAATTCCCCTCCCTGTAAAGAGGTGTGCAGAAAAAAATGGAAAAATCGGGATCTTTTTCCTGGCCAGCCCCTTACACGGGGAGCAGGACGTGCCCGAAACGGCCCGAAGAAGCGCACAAATCTGTGCCGGAGGGTTCATGTGGGAAACCAGGGAGGGAGGATGAAGGGAAGAAATGATTCAGAAAAAAGGCAGGACGGTGTTTCGAGACGTGGCTTCGGCCGTGAAGGCCGGCCCCGGGGCGGGCCAGTCCCCGGGAAGCCCCTCGGTCAGGCGCGACCTTTGTAGTGGCGGTACAGAATGATCAGGTAATCGAGAAAGCTTGCCCACGAGAGAAATACCGACACACCAAAGGATGCGAGGACAACCCAGGGGAGGACCGTCGCGAAGGCAGCAAAACTGCCCAGCCGGATATTCATGAGCAACACCAGCCCCAGACCAGCGCTCACGGCATACATGACAGCCTTGGTCTTTCCACCCTTCCTCGCTGCCAGGGCAACTCCATCGCGCATCATCATCATCCGCACAAAGATGATCCCCACTTCGCGGTACATGATGAGAAGGAACATCCAGGCCGGCATGATTCCCAGCACAACAAAGACGAGGAAATAGGTGAGGCGGCTCACCACGTCGGCGAAGGGGTCCAGCAGTTTCCCCAGATCAGAGACTATCCCCAGCCCCCGGGCCACGGCTCCGTCCAGTATATCCGAGAGCTCAATGATGACGAAGAGAATCCAGAGTACTACCGTACTGAGAAGGGCAAATCGCCCGTCAGCCCAGAGAGGGAGAAAGGCGAAAACAAAAAAAACAGGGCTCAAGACGAGCCGGAGAGAAGTCAAAGCGTTTGCAGCGTTCACGCCACCTATAGTGGCGGGTCACGGCCAATCTGTCAAGATTGCCGGGCAGCAACACGTTCAGGGAGTTCCCCGTACTGACCAGGAGCAAAGAAGCTATAGAGAACGCTATAACCCTTGCGCAGACGCCGATCGATCATTCCCCGGAGGGCCCGCTGCATCTCGGCTTCCGTGGCATACGTGAAGTTCCGCTCCCGGGTGGCAAGAAAATCACTGCCCGTTGTAACGGTGAGCGTCTTATAGCCAAAGAGATTCCCCTGGCGATCTGTAATCGTGACGTACCGGGCAGCACCGTTCTTGTTCCGGGCATAGAGGGAAATCATCATTGCCTTGTGTATCGGAGCGATTGACCCTGCACATTACCCCCGGGCCGGGCATCCCCGGAAAGGTCCAGAATCACGGCGTATCGCCCCGGCTGAAGATACCAGGAATCGCGCCGGGGAAGCACCATCTGGAAGGAGGCTTCCCGAAAGAGGCCCCATTCTGTCAGCAGTTCTACCAGGGGAAGGGAAGAATCTTCTGGATCTGACAGGGTAGCGATCTCTTCGCCTCCCCTGTTTTCCAGAACCAGTTCCGCCACTCGGGGCAGGGGATCAACCGGAATCCACCAGGCCG
Source organism: Alkalispirochaeta americana (assembly GCF_900156105.1). Lineage (NCBI taxonomy): Bacteria > Pseudomonadati > Spirochaetota > Spirochaetia > Spirochaetales > Spirochaetaceae > Alkalispirochaeta > Alkalispirochaeta americana. The sequence goes on along the minus strand of NZ_FTMS01000014.1, from coordinate 51,291 downwards.
GGGGGATCGCCTGAAGAACCGCCACACGAACCCGCAAGCGGCTCTCACGAGATCCCTGGAGAAGAATCTCCTTCTCCCGGGAGGATTCCGGAAAGAGAACCCCCGAAAGTTCCAGCCCTGATTCACCGGGACGAATGGAACAGATCAGAACCTCCAGATCCTCACCGGGATACCTCCCGGGCTGGCGAGCCTGGCCGTACCATAAGGCCTGGCCGTACCCCGGGAGAAACAACAGTCCCCCACCAGCCAGAAAAAGCCCCGGCAGGAAGGCCGCCATGAGAGCCCGCGCCAGGACGCGCCCCGCCCGGGAAAATCCAGAAATTCCAGAAACAAGAAAAAAAGCCAAAAATAAAAGAAAAAAAACCCAAAAAAGCCCTCCGGTCCAGAGCGGCCATTGCGTCAGCACGTCACCACCAAACAATGCCGCCAACCCGGAGAGCACAATAGAAAACGTCAGAAACAGCGGGACCAGGAGGCGTCTACGCCGTCGATACGAGAGAGGCCTGGAGCACGTCTCCGCCCCTCTCCACAGGAAAATCCCCCACCCGAGAGCACACCCGGCGCAACCTCCCGAGGCAGACACAAGAAAAAAAGGATTTACCCCAAGTGCCTGGATGATAGGCCTGGTTACCTCCCCTGCTCTTCGTCGTACTTACCCCAAAGATACTCCAGAAAGACCGAGGAATCCAGTGGACCGCCGGTAATTTCCCGGACCAGCTCGCCAGCGCTCCGGCACTTGCCGTGGCGGTGAACCTTCTGGCGGAGCCACCCCAGAATAGGGGCGTACTCGCCCCGGGCAATCCCCTCCCAAAGAGCGGGAAGATCCCGCTCCAGGGCTTTCAGGAACTGCGCTGCGTAGAGATTCCCCAGGGCATAGGTGGGGAAATACCCGAAGGCCCCCATGGACCAGTGTACATCCTGGAGAACCCCCGAGGAGTAGTCACGAGGCACCACTCCCAGAAGCTCTTTCATTCCCTGGTTCCAGGCCCCGGGAAGATCATCCACCGGAAGATCTCCTGATATCAGGGCCTGCTCAAGCTCAAAGCGGAGAATTACGTGCAGACTGTAGGTAACCTCATCGGCTTCCACCCGGATCAGCGAGGGTTCCACCCGGTTGATTCCGCGATAAAACCTCTCCAGCGAGACCCCCTCGAGCTGATCAGGGAAGATCTCCGCCATCCGGGGCAACCAGTGGGACCAGAAGGCCCGGCTCCGGCCAATCATGTTCTCCCACATTCGGGACTGGGATTCGTGAATACCCAGGGAGGTTCCTTCGGCCAGGAGGGTTCCCGCCAGGTCCTCTCCCACTCCGAGTTCATAGAGAGCGTGGCCCGTTTCGTGGATTGTGGAGAAAAGCCCCGACTCAACGAGTTTTTCGTTAAAGCGGGTAGTGATTCGAACATCCCTGGAACCCAGGGTTGTTGTAAAGGGGTGAGCTGAACAGTCCAGACGGCCCTGGTCCAGGTCATAGCCCAGAGCCAGCATCACCTCCTGGCTGAGCTGCTTCTGACCCTCCACCGGGAAGGAGTGCCGCAGGAAAGAGTGATCAGCCAGGGGCCGGGAGGCTATCTTCTGGACCAGGGGAATCAGCCCCTCCTTGAGGGTGCCAAACACCTCCGCTACCTCCGCCGTCGAGGTATAGGGCTCGTATTGATCCAGGAGTGCATCGTAGGGAGTCTCCCGGTATCCCAGATGGTCCGCCAGCTCCCGGTTTAGTTCGATAAGGCGCTCAAGCCAGGGCTTGAACTGATCGTAGTCGTTGGCCTTCCGCGCTGCCACCCAAGCGTTCTGACCACGGCTTGCCGTCTGGGCCAGGTCCCGTACCAATCGCTCCGGCACACGACAGCTGCGCTCGTAGGAACGTCGCTTTTCCCGCAGGAAAAATCCCTCCACCCCCTCCTGAAGGGAAGATTCTGCCTGAAGAAGATCCAGCAGCTCCCCAACCCGGGGAGAACTGTCCCGCTGATGAGCCAGGCTCTGGAGGAGCGCCAACTGGTCGGCTCGCTCCTCCACAGCGGCGGGAGGCATATAGACCTCCTGATCCCAGCTCAGGACGGCCCCGGAGTGCTCCAGCAACCGGGCCTCCCGGTCCAGGGCCTTGAGCTCCTCCAGGGGATCGCCGGGGGAGCCCGCCCTTGCGCAAGGAGAATTTGTTTCACCGATCACAGCAGAGCCTTTTCCCGGACCTTCCCGGCCAGAAAGGTTTCAAAATCCTCGAGGGACATCGTTCCGGGCCGTTCACCCGTGCGGGTTCTGGGGCTCACCGCCCCGGCCTGCTCCTCGGCCTCGCCCACCACCAGCATATAGGGAACCTTCTGTTGCTGGGCAGAGCGGATTTTTGCGTTCATCCGGTTATCCGAAAGATCCGCCTCGACCCGGTAGCCCTCTGCAAAGAGACGTTTTGCAACCTTGTCCGCGTAGTCGTTGAAGGCAGGGGCAACGGGGACCACCATAACCTGAAGGGGCGAAAGCCAGACGGGAAAGGCCCCTCCGTAATGTTCGATCAGAACACCAAAAAACCGCTCCAGGGAGCCCAGAAGAGCCCGATGGACCATGTAAGGCCGCTTCTCCTGGCCATCGCGGTCCACAAAGGTCATGTCGAACCGTTCTGGCAGGTTGAAGTCAAACTGGATGGTGGTCATCTGCCACTCCCGGCCCAGGGCATCCTGAACCTTGAGATCGATTTTTGGTCCATAGAAGGCTCCGCCACCCTCATCCAGTTCGTAGTCCATTCCCTCTGCTTCCAGAGCCTTCCGCAGGCTCTCGGTGGCCCGGTCCCAATCAGCCGGGTCTCCAACAGATTTTTCGGGCCGTGTCGAGAGATAGGCTTTGATCTTCTGAAAGCCGAAGGCATCCCAGATGTTCATGCTGAACTGCAGAACCTCCAGAATTTCCGCCTCCACCTGGTCGGGAGTGCAGAAGATGTGAGCATCGTCCTGGGTGAACCCCCGAACGCGCAAGAGTCCATGGAGAACGCCGCTGCGCTCGTAGCGATAGACCGTTCCAAGCTCACCCCACCGGAGAGGGAGATCCCGGTAGCTGTGTTTTGCCGTCCGATAGATCATGATGTGGAAGGGGCAGTTCATGGGCTTGGCAAAATACTCGGCGTTGTCCAGCTCCATGGGCGAATACATGTTGTCTTTGTAGAAATCGAGGTGCCCCGAGGTCTCCCAAAGCCAGCTTTTTCCCACATGGGGCGTATAGAGCATGTCGTATCCGCCTTTGCGGTGCTCTTCTCGCCAGAAATCTTCGATCGCCCCCCGGATTCGCGCACCCTTGGGGTGCCAGTAGACAAGGCCGGACCCGGCTTCCTCGTGGGTGCTGAAGAGATCGAGTTCCCGGCCTACCTTGCGGTGATCCCGTTTTTCCACCTCGGCGAGCCAGTTCAGGTGCTCCCGCAGCTCTTTGGGGGTCTCCCAGGCTGTGCCGTAGATGCGCTGCAACATGGGCCGCTTCTCGTCACCCCGCCAGTACGCTCCAGCGATAGAGAGGAGCTTGAAGGCCTTGGGATGGATCTCTGCGGTGGACTCCACATGAGGACCTTTGCAGAGGTCTACAAAGGTATCTACTGTGTAGGTTGATACCTCCACGTCCTCGGGCAGATCATCGATAAGCTCCAGTTTGAAGGGTTGGTTCTGGAATATCTCCCGAGCACGCTCTTTTCCGACAACTTCCCTGGTGAGGGGATGCTTTCCTGCGAGAATTGTTCGCATCCCTTCCTCGATCGACTCGAGATCCTCCGGTTTCAGGGAACGGGGCAGCTGAAAATCGTAGTAAAACCCGTTCTCAACAGGAGGACCGATCGCAATCGAGGCCTCGGGAAAGATCTGGAGAACAGCTTCGGCCATTACGTGGGCCGTGGTATGCCGAATTCGATACAGTTTTTCTTCACGCGTGAGCGCATCCGCCATGGGTGGGGTACCTCCAACTCAAAGGGGTACCATTTCACCTCACTCCTCGTCAATATCCGGAGCGGTTCTCAACATCACCAGAGAGCGCCCTTCCAGGGAAATCTCCAGTTCTGGCGGCATTTCTTCTTCCAGACCGGGTTCGAAAAAATCTTCCGGAGCGCTCCGGCTGGTATCAATGACCCGGACCCAGCGAAGCCCCTCGGGAGGGTCAGGAACGGTAAAGTTCTCCTCCTCCCGCGATGCGTTAAACATGATATAAAAATCGTCGTCCTCGCGGTTTGCGTGGCGCTCTATCTCTGTTCCATCGATGTAAATTGCGAGACAACTGGCGCTTTTTGCCCAATCCATGCGGCCGCCGCCGCTATCAAACCAGTCGATATCGTTTCTGGTGCTCCGGCTGTTATCGAGACCGGTGTAGAATTCGGGGCGGGTGAAGACAGGGTGTTTTTTCCGCAGGGCGATAAGCATTCGCGTGAACCGGAAAAGATCGCCGTAGTCGACACCCAGGCGATAATCGTTCCAGCTGATAGGGTTGTTCTGGCAGTAGGCGTTATTGTTCCCTCCCTGACTTCGGCCAAACTCGTCGCCCGAGAGGATCATGGGTGTCCCCAGGGAAAGAAGCAGGGATCCCATGAGGTTTTTCATCTGCCGCAACCGCAGGGACCAGATTTCGGGGTTCTCCGTATCTCCCTCGTGTCCATAATTGTAGCTGAAGTTCCCGTTGTGACCGTCGCGGTTCTCCTCACCGTTTTCCTCGTTGTGCTTCCGGTTATAGCTCACCAGATCGCGCAGGGTAAAACCATCGTGGGAGGTGATAAAGTTGATGCTGTGAAAGGGTTTGCGTCCTCCTGCGTGGTAGAGGTCGGCGCTTCCGGCAAAGCGTGTTGCCAGGGCAGCCACAGTGTTACGATCACCTCTCCAGAAACGACGGAGATCATCCCGAAACCGGTCGTTCCACTCGGCCCAGCGTCCGCGAAAAGCGCCCACCTGATAGGCTCCGCCAGCATCCCAGGCTTCGGCGATAATTTTTGTATCCCGCAGGATGGGATCGTTAGCGATCCGATCCAGGATGGGAGCGTTCTCCAGAAGGTTGCCTCGCTCATCACGCCCCAGGATGCTGCCCAGATCGAACCGAAAGCCATCCACATGCATATCCACTACCCAATAGTGAAGACACTCCATAATCAGGGTGCGCATGACGGGGTTATTGCAGTTCATGGTGTTGCCGGTGCCGGAAAAGTTGCGATAATAGCGCCGGTTGTCTTCAAGCATGTAATACGTGGGGTTATCGATCCCCCGAAAACTGAAGGTGGGGCCCAGCTCATTCCCCTCGCCGCTATGGTTGAACACCACGTCCAGGATCACCTCGATTCCCGCCTTGTGGAGTTCCCGGACCATCTCCTTGAACTCTGCCACCTGCTCACCCAGAGCGCCATCGGCAGCGTAGGCCCCTTTGGGGGCGAAGAACGCCACGGTGTTGTAGCCCCAGTAATTGATGAGGCGCTCCCCTGTCCCGGGGTTGTAGCGCTCAAACTCGTTCTCATCGAACTCGTGAACCGGAAGCAACTCCAGGCTGGTGATTCCCAGCTCCTTCAGGTACGGGATCATTTCGATCACCCCCCGGTAGGTACCAGGGTGAGGAACCTCTGCTGAAGGATGACACGAAAGGCCCCGCAGATGGGATTCGTAAATAATACAGTCCTGGAGGGGATAGTTCAGAGGCCGATCACCCTGCCAGTCGAAGAAATCATCCACCACAATACACTTGGGGAAGGCCCCGGCGTCGCCGGTAGTGCGAAAGTTCAGATCTTTCTGCGGAGAATCGGGATCGTAGGCCAGAGCCTCCCGCAGGTTCCAGACAAAGTTTCCCGTCAGGGCCTTGGCATAGGGGTCGAGCAGGGGGCGGCAGGAGTTAAAGCGCAAGCCCTCTTCGGGAGCAAAGGGTCCGTCCACCCGAAAGAGGTAAAGCGCACCGGGGCCGATCCCCTGGACCTCGATGTGCCACACATCGCCGGTGCGATGGAGCTCGGGGAGCAGTTCAAACTCCCTTTCGGGAAAGCGGGCCTGGGGATCGCTATAGAGCTGAAGCCAGACTCGCGTAGCGTGCCGGCTTACAAGCCCGAAATGAACCCGGCCCGGCAGGGGAGTTGCTCCAAGAGGATAGGGTTTTCCGGGCTGGGTAGTAATTTCAGAATATTGCACAGAGCGCTAGTATACTACAAATTGCGCGGGCAAACTAGAAGAAAGGGCCCTTTCAGACCCTCCATCCTCTACACCCCTGCGGCCCGGGCAAGCGAAACCAGCTGATCCACTCCGGAAAGGACATAGCTCGGCTGGTAGGCAAAGCGCGAGACCTCTTCCCTTGAGGTTACTCCCGAGAGGACCAGCACCGTCTCGATCTCCGCCTCGACTCCGGCGATCACGTCGGTGTCCATACGGTCTCCCACGATAAGACTCTCCTCACGGCGACATTCTATTCTTTTCAGGGCCTGGCGCATCATGAGCGGATTGGGTTTTCCCACAAAGTAGGGGGTTTTTCCTGTGGCAAGCTCTATGGGCTTGATAAGCGCCCCGCAGGCCGGAACAATACCCGACTCCACAGGACCCGTCAGATCAGGGTTCGTGCCAATCAGTTTTGCCCCCCGGTTCACCAGGTTAATGGCCTTCTCGATCTTCTCAAAACTGTAACTGCGAGTTTCGCCGATAACCACGTAGTCAGGATCCACATCGTTCATGGAGAATCCCGCATCGTACAAAGCGCTGATCAGCCCGGCCTCGCCCACGGCGTAGACGCTCCCCCCCGGTACCTGGCTTTTGAGAAATCCTGCCGTAGCCAGGGCGCTGGTCAGGAAGTTCTCCACCGGCACATCAAGGCCAAGACGGCGTAACTTCTCCTGCAATTCCCGGGGGCTCCGTTCACTGGAATTGGTGAGAAACAGATACTGTCTGCCCGATTCCTGAAGCCATTGTATAAACTCAGGAACCCCCGGGAGCAGCTGATTACCGTGATAGATCACTCCATCCATATCGGAGATGATGCCCCTGACCGAGGCGAGACGATCTCCCAGGGCTGTTTCATTCTTGTTCATGGTGTCTCCTTCTGTGCCGGCAGATAAAAAACGCGCCTCAGAATGGCCGGTCTTTTGAGAGAAGCCGCCTCTGGAGGATAGAATCTTCCCCGGAATAGAACAAGTAGGGCTGCCCTGCCGGGGCCACAAAAAAACCGCCACGGATCAGAGCGATCCGGGCGGCATAACAGGGTATAACAAAAAAGACAGGGAAAAAGAGACGTCCTAGTGGCCGCCCTTTTTCTTTTGCCCGCGCCGTTTCTGAAGAATCTCGCGTTTGGCAGCTTCAGCGTCAGCAGCCTGCCGATCCACTGCTGCCTGGGCAGCTTTGGCACCGCTCTGTTTTGTGGTTTCACCCTCGGAAGACCGGGAAACAGCTCCACGATGATATCGTTCAGCATCTTTTCGCCGTCGATGGACGCCAGCCCGAATGTGCCAGAAGAAGAGCACCGGCGAGGCCACAAAGACCGACGAATAGGTTCCCACCAGAACTCCGATGATCAAGGTCAGCGCAAAGAGCTGGATTGCTCCGGTGCTGAAAATGTAGATAGCCCCCACCGCAAGCAGAGTGGTTACGGAGGTGATGATCGTCCGACTCAGGCTTTGGGTGATACTGGTGTTAATGACCGTGCGGAAATCCTTCTCCCGCAGGAGCACCTCGTTCTCACGGATCCTGTCAAAGATAACGATTGTGTCGTTCAAGGAGTAGCCGATGATAGTAAGGACCGCAGCGATCGTCGCTGTGGACACCTCCATCTGAAGCGTTCCGATGACACCGAGGATAACCACCACGTCGTGAAGCAGAGCCACGATCGACGATGCGGCGTATTCCAGACGAAAACGGAACCAGAGATAGGCCAGAATCAGCAGCAGGGCAAAGACTGTCAGAAAGAGGGCCTGTTGGGTAAGATCCCGGGAAAAGCGGGGCCCCACGTAGACCGTTTCCAGCTCCTCAACCTGCGAAGCGGGGAACGCGCCAGCAAGGACGTCCAGAAGCTCCCGGCTTGTCCGTTCGGCAAAGCCTTCCTGGACATCGTCCCCGTCAGTCCCCTCATCACGGACACGGATAACAAAGCGCTGGTCAGCCTCGGCGCCCAGGCGCTGCACCTGGGCGCCCTCAAAGCCGGTCAGGGCAGCCCGAAGATCATCCTCGGAAACGTCTCCGGAGATACCCACGGTCATGCTGAGACCAGCCCGGAAATCGATTCCCAGATTGAACCCGCCCTGCACCACCGTGCCGGCGATTCCCCCGACGATAACCACCGCCGAGAGAAGCATCATAATCAACCGGGATTTCATAAAGTCAAACACACGTGTCATGAAAGCCTCCAGGCGATACTCAGTTTGCTTCGGCGCAAGGTGTCGGTGGCAAAGTCAAAGAAGAGCCGGGTCACCACCAGGGCAGTAAACATGGAGGAGAGGATTCCCACAGCCAGGGTGATTGCAAAGCCCTGAATGGGACCGGACCCAAGCTGAGAGAGGAACAGCGCCGCGATAAAGGTGGTAATGTTCGCGTCCATTACCGTCCAGAAGGCTTTATCAAACCCTCCGCGAACCGCCGAACGGGCTCCCTTGCCCAGACGATACTCTTCCTTGATCCGCTCGAAGATGATCACGTTGGCGTCCACGGCCATACCCACGGTGAGGATAATACCGGCCACGCTTGTCAGGGTGAGGGTGAGATTGAACGCCGAGAGCACCGCCAGTATGAAAAAAAGATTCAGTACCAGGGCCACATCGGCGATAAGGCCAGCCCGCTTGTAATAGATAACCATGAAGACGATGATCAGGGCAAACCCCAGGGCGATCGACTGCAACCCCACGCGGATTGCTCCTGCGCCGAGGGTTGCTCCTACCACCTGCTGGTTCACGATCTCCAGATTTACCGGCAGAGCCGCCGTCCGCAATACCAGAGCGATGTTCGCTGCCTGTTCCTGGTCAAACCCGGTGATCCGAACCTGGCCAGTGGGGATCTCTTCCTGGATCCGGGCGTAGGCACGCACCTTTTCGTCCATGACAATCGCCATGGAGTTCCCCACGTTATCCCTGGTCAGAAGAGCAAACTCCTCGGCTCCCTGGGCGTCCAGAACAAAGTTGACCGTGGGACGATTGGTGAGGGGGTCCCTCGCCACCTGGGCATCGGTGATATACTGCCCGTCCAGGCCGTGCTCGACAATGTCGTCGTAAATGACGATCCAGCGAACCCGCTCATCGATACCGTAGGCGTCGCGCGTGACGTACTCCCGCACCACCGTTCCTGCCGGGACAAACTCGGGAACCCCGTCAATGTCGGGGGACCAGCCGGGCTGCTCGTTCTGCAAACGAATGAGCTGGTCTGTCGCATCACCGTGGACGATATGAAAGTTCAGACTTCCCCGGCCCAGGAGAAAGGCGTTCACTCGCTCCCGATCATCGTCACCGGGAATCTCGATCACAATCCGGTTGTTTTCAGCTTCGCGGATCTGCGGCTCCGTCACTCCAAAGCGGTCGATCCGGTTGCGGATGATCTCCATGGCCAGATCTACAGCCTCAGACATTTCCGTCTGTGAGGGCTGCCGGCCCAGGCGCTCGGTCAGGTTTTGTTCATCCGCCTCCAGGGTCACACTGATACCCCCCGAGAGGTCCAGCCCCAGCAGGATGATCCGATCCTTCAGATCCTTGAGCTCCAGGATATCATGACGGTATTTCCGTTCCAGCACCTCGAAGGCCTCAGCTTCGTCACGGAAGCCCCGCAAAAGGGCGGTTGCGCTCCACTCATCGGGCAGGGTCTTTTCCATGGCCCGGTAGGCATCACGTGCCTGGGGGATCAGAAAAGAATACTCCGGGGGAACCGTTTCTCCTGCTGCGGCGGCGCCGCGCAGATCATCCAGGGCCTCTCGTGCCCGACCCTGGGCCCAATCTCGAATCTCGATTCGGGAACTCTGGGCAAGTTGCTTTTGACTTTCCGGCACAAAAAAGTACCAGCGAACCGTCGGGTAAAAGGCGGCGGCTCCAAAAGCGACAAGCGCCAGAATGATTGACAGTCTCAGTCGTTTACTCATTCGTGCAACTCCGAAGGGGGAGAGATGGTGTTATTTCTCGTTGAGCGCAACGTCGTTGCTGCTCGACTCGTTACTCTTGTCAAGAACCTGCGCAATAGCGGAGCGGGCAAACTGGATCTTGCAGTGGTCGTCAACCTTCAGGACCACCGACTCCTCTTTCATGGAGAAGATCGTGCCGCGGATTCCACCAATCGTCTGAACCCGGTCTCCCTTTTTCAGGGATTTCAACATGTCCTGGGTCTTTTTCTGACGCTTGCTCTGTGGCCGGATAATAAGAAAGTAAAATATGGCGAAGACAAGGCCAAAGGTAATTAGCGTCGGGGCCATGGAAGCGGCTCCACCTGAAGCGCCTCCGCCCTCGGAAACACCCACCAGCAGGGGCAGGGAATACAGCATATTCATGTAATCACGTCCTTCGTGTTTGAGAAATTTCCGGTTACGGTATCACGGAGGGGGGGGACGGTCAAGCTTGAGAAAGCGGGGCTACCCGATGACGGAAACGGATCGGCCTCCCCGAGGGGGGTGAAATACCCCAAAGAGACGCTGGAGCGCTTCTTCGGAATCCACGGGAATTTCTGCAGAAGCCTGGAATCGGGGGAGAAAATCGTCCATTTCCCCATCGTAAAGAGCTGCACAAAAGGCGGCGCGATACTGGCCCGCTTCGAGAAGTTCCCCGGCGGAACGGTTTCGGTACTTTTTCCGGGCAGGCCCATCAACAAGAGCGGTTCCATCCTGATAACCGATGGTCCAGATAAAATCGTCTCTTTTCATGGCACCCTTCCCTTTATCCCTTTTCTGCAGGGTTTCTCCCGGAGCAACACACAGACCCGGGGTGATTTCTGCACTCACCATGATATCGACAAAAAGGGGGCGGGAAAAGCCCCGCCCCCGGTTTTTCAACAATACGGTACCTGAATGGTAACAAGCACGGGGGGCTTACATCATGCCGCCCATGCCTCCCATTCCGCCCATGCCTCCCATGTCCATGCCACCGGCAGGAGCAGCGCCCTCTTTCTCGGGCATGTCCGTCACGGCGCATTCCGTGGTGAGGAGCAGACTTGCGATGGAGGCTGCGTTCTGCAGAGCCGAACGGGTCACCTTTGCGGGGTCGATAATACCGGCTTGCATCATGTTCACCCATTCACCGGTAGCTGCGTCGTAGCCCACGCCTTTTTTCTCTTTTTTGGCCCGGTCAACGATGATGGAACCATCCACACCGGCGTTCACAGCAATCTGGCGCATGGGCTCTTCCAGGGCGCGACGAACGATCTTGAAACCTACCTTGGCGTCTTCATCCTCTTTGGAGAGGTCAGCCTTTTCCAGAACATCGATGATCTGTACCAGTGCGGTACCACCACCGGGAACGATTCCCTCTTCCACAGCAGCCCGGGTAGCCGAAAGCGCATCCTCAACACGGTGCTTCTTCTCTTTCAGCTCCACCTCGGTGGCCGCACCAACGTTGATTACGGCAACGCCTCCGGCAAGCTTGGCAAGGCGCTCCTGGAGTTTCTCCCGGTCGTAATCGCTGGTGGTATCCTCAATCTGGGCCTTGATCTGGGCTGTGCGATCCTTGATGTCCTGAGGCTTTCCGGCACCGTTAATGATGGTGGTGTTTTCCTTGTCCACCTTCACGGACTGGGCCGTACCCAGCTGGGAGATGTCCACCGTCTCCAGTTTGAGACCCAGCTCCTCGCTGATCACCTGACCACCCGTGAGCACCGCGATATCTTCCAGCATTGCCTTGCGGCGATCACCGAAACCGGGGGCTTTCACGGCACAGGCGTTGAGGGTTCCCCTCAGGTTGTTTACCACCAGGGTAGCCAGGGCCTCGCCGTCCACGTCTTCGGCAATGATCACGATGGGCTTGTTGGCCTGAGCTACTTTCTCAAGCACGGGGAGCATATCCTTCATGTTGGATATCTTCTTGTCGTGGATCAGGATGTAGGGGTTCTCCATCTCTGCCACCATATGCTCCCGGTTGGTAACAAAGTAGGGAGAGAGGTATCCCCGGTCAAACTGCATACCTTCCACGTAGTCCGTGGTGGTTTCCATGGTCTTGGACTCTTCCACGGTGATGACACCGTCTTTTCCAACCCGCTCCATCGCTTCGGCGATCTCGTTTCCGATCTCCTTGTCGTTGTTGGCGGAAATGGATGCCACCTGGGCGATCTCGTTGCGATCCTTGATGGTCTTGGCCATCTTCAGGATCTCATCGGAGGCGACCACAACGGCATGATCGATACCGCGCTTGATACCCATGGGGCTGATCCCCGCAGCAACGGACTTGAGACCTTCCCGGATGATCGAGTAGGCGAGAACCGTGGCGGTGGTGGTACCATCACCGGCGACATCGTTGGTTTTGGTGGCTACCTCTTTCAGGAGCTGCGCCCCCATGTTCTCGAACTCGTCCTCAAGCTCGATCTCTTTGGCCACAGACACCCCGTCCTTGGTAACGGTGGGGGCACCAAACTTCTTGTCCAGAAGAACGTTCCGTCCCTTGGGACCCAACGTTACTTTTACTGCTCTGGAAAGCTTTTCTACTCCCCGGAGCAGGGACCGCCGTACATCTTCGTCAAACTTCAGTTGTTTTGCCATAACACTCCCTCTTGGATACGTGTGATAATGTAGTATAATTAAGGTGTTGTGCGCTTAACTCGCGCGTGGAAAGATACAAACGTTTTGCTGAATCATCAACTGAATTCTTCACCAATTTTTACGGAAAGGGCCTTTCCTGGTGAAAAGACAGCCCTTTTGCTCTCGATTCTCTGCCGAAACGGGGAAACCGCCCTGTGGGTAGCCCCTTTTCTTGCGGAGCTTCTCCGGAACCGGCCGGACATGGCGGGTCGGGTTGCCCTGCATCTGCCGGCACCCGCTCCTGCCACGGTTACACCCGAAGCGGCCCGATGTTTCCGCTCCCTGGCCCATCTCCAGAAGGAGGAGGCCCTGACGCTCTGGTCCGGCGGATGGAGCGGCGCTCCGGGGGCCTTCCTTCTCTCCCGGGAGCTGGAGGAGGAACTGCTTCGGGCGGATCGAAACGAGGAGGCCCTGGGACTTGCACAGCTTTTTCCGCTGCCACCGGAAATGTTTTTCCTCCGTGGCCTCTCTCCTCCGCAGGCCGAGGAGCTCAGCAAACGCACGGGAACAGCCCTCTGTGGCGGCTACCGGCAGCAGCCTCGTCCCGGAGGGGTTGCTCCTTTGTGGTTCTTCACCGGTTCCCGCTGGGTGTGGCGCCCCTCTCTGGTCCTTGATGCAGAGCCTCCCCTGGCCGAATCTTTTCCGTCAGGATCCGGTGAGGCGGGATTGCCCCTGATCCATCTTCTGATCGGACCTGACGCTTCCCCGGACGGGCTTCCCGCTCCGGACCGTATCGTTCAGACCTTGCTGCCTTTCCTGGATCACGTCCTGCCTGAGAACCTTTCTAAAGGGTTGCCCTCGGAGAATGTGGCCCCGAAGGCCCCTGAACCTGCTCCCCGCACCGAAGGGACCGGATCAGACCCTGGAAAGGACGGCCTTCTCCCTCCTTTTTTTGCAGATCCCCTTCCCCTCTCCACCCCGCGGGATTTCTCCCTGGCCGCAGGAACAGCAACTCCCTGGCGAACATCCCCCGATCAGAGGCCCCGACATCCCGACAAGGTCCTGCGAACCCTTTCGCCCTACCGGGAAACTCTCCGCCCTGCCGGGAAGACCGGTTCCATTCCACCTCAACACCTGCCTCCGGGAGATTTTCAGAGCACCACCGAAGGCCACCTGATGATGGAGGAGGATTCCCTGACCTTCAAGTTTGCCTCGGGGCGACTGGCGGGCATAGCCTGGGGCAAGAACACCCCGGAAGCGGGACTGACCACTGTTCCCCGCCGGGCCCAGGGGTTCTTTCTGGACACAACACGACGTCGGCCCGCGGTGGCGTACCTGCAAACCCGCCATGCCGCCTGGTTTTCGGGGGAATCAGCTCGCGGCGTGGAGGAGATAGCGAACCTGGACTGTGCCAGCGGTTCCCTGGAGCTGCACACCTCGGCGTCCTTGATCACGGGGATACCGGGACTCACCCTGAGCTTTCGCGCCCGCTTTCCCGAAACCCTGCCTGAAGCACCCTGTTCGATACGTCTTTTCCAGATTCCGCTTCGCTACGTTTCGGGCTCTGCCTCAACCGGGGACACCTCCCTCTCGGCAGAGGTCATCACCCCCGATGGGGGCTCTCTGGCGCTCAACCTCTCTCCCAAACCGGGACGAATCACCGTAGCGGCCTGGTTTCTCCGGATACCGATCTCCCGGGAGCAGTCTCTTCTGATCGGCACAGCCGAGCCGGGAGTGCGAATCGCCACGGCCTTCGAGATAGAGATCATCCGCACCCCCCAGGGACTTCTGCTGGCGGTGGAGCCGATCTTTCGCCACGACGGGATCCTTCCGCAGGATCTGGCCGGAACCAGCCTTGCCGGGACCATCCTCCTTGCCCGGGGCGACACCCCTCTGGAGACGCTGGTTATCCCGTCCAGCGAGAAAACCCCGCTCTACCGCTTCAGCCGAACCGTGCCGGAATAAATCTTCTGCACCATCCGGGAGGGTCCCTCGTGGATCTTCAGCAGGAGCGCGCCATCGGAGTCGATGCCGGAGAGAACACCACAGTGCTCCCCCGCCACCACCAGGGAATCACGCCAGGCCAGGGCCTGTTCCACTACCGAAAACCAGCGCTCACCCCCAAGATGCTCCGCCAGATGGCGACGCAGACGGGGAAAGAGCGCCTCGGTCAGGGCCTTTCCGGACCAGATACAGCCCGAACGCTCCACCATTTCTCCCAGGGACGTGGCACGGGGTTCTGCCTGCACCTGGGGAGCTCCATGAATATTTATTCCGATTCCAATCAGAAACCATCGTCGGTCAGCCTCGGTCAGAATGCCGCAGATCTTTCGGCCCCGGGCCAGAATATCATTGGGCCACTTTATGGAAAGCTCCGATGGGGAGAGGAAGAAACCCAGCGATTCCTGCACCGCCGCCGCAGCCCGAAGCGCCAGCGTTCCCGGCAGGGGATCACCAGGGTCCCAGGGACCACCTCGCTCCACGGCCAGGGTAACCATCAGGGCCGAACCGCTACAATCTTCCCAGCGCTTACCCCGCCGGCCCCGGCCTGCTGTCTGGTGCCCGGCCCGGACCCAGAAGCCGCCGATTCCCGGAGGCAATTCCGCCCCGATCTCCCGAGCCCGGGTCATGGTGGAATCGACCTCTCCGTAATAGTACTCCCGCAGGGTCTGAAGGCTCACGATGCTCCCGCTCCTCCACCAGCACCCGTTCCTCCACCAGCAAGAGAGGAGATCACAACGCGCCCCGCGCTTTTATCCAGAGAGAAGCGAACTTTTTTCATTTCTTTTTCTACCACCAGCATAGCCCGGCAAATTTGAATCTGGACGCCGGGATAGACCACACCATCAACCGTTATATCGGCATCCTCATAGCGGTCCAGCTCGCCCGCCAGGTCCCCCATCTGGGCAGCCAGTTTCTGCCGCTCCTCCTCAAGCTGATGCAATACGCCCAACTGGCGATCGGTGGGGTCTTCGGGGGTGCGTTCCAGAAGCTTCTGGAGCCGGAGCGTCACAACCTGATGCCTCCGGGAGCAGAGATTCAGCTTCCGCTCTGCGATAAAGTTCAAACCGACCCGAATCAGGGTGGGAGCGCTTGCTCCATTTCCCAGGGTATAACAGCGAACTCCCTGGGCGGCGGTGACAACTCCGCCGATAATTCGCCCCCGCGGCCCCAGGGCCAGGCGATCAAGAGACCCGATATGGGACTGGTAGACATATTGCTTGATAAAGACCGAGGACTTGCTTTCCACATGACAATTTCCCACAAAACGAGCCTGGATTCGTCCACCGCACCGAAGAAGCGCCCGCCCTCGCCCGACCAGCCCCCCGCGGGCAGAAAAATCCTTCCGGCAATAGATCTCCGAAACATCCACGGTTCCTGCTGCGGTGATACTGCCTCCGGCCCAGATGTGAAAGCCGTCCTTCACCTCACCTTTCAGGATGACATCGCCAGGGAACTCGATACTGCCTGTCTGGTAATCGACGTTGCCGCCGATCTCCAGCCGATCCTCAACAAAAAACTGACCGTCTCTGGTCTGAAGTTGCCCGCCGATTTCAGCGACCACCACATCGTCTCGTTGCAGGGTATTCTTTCCGGGAGCCACCGTATCCACGGGAAGGGTCTCGAAGGGGACCTCTGTGCCGTGAACATTTATTCCCGGAACTCCCTCCTGGAGAGGAATCTGCCGAGCGATGACCTGTCCTTTCCGGACAACGGGAAGACGACTCACGTGCTTGTAGTCGATCCGCCCCAGATCGTGGTGAAAATCACCGATAGCTTCGGTGCTTCGCTGGAGCACACGAAAAAAAGAGGGCCTCAGGGGAACCGAAGGAGTCCCTTGGGCAACGGGAACTTCCCGCATGACGTGGTGGCTGGTATTCACCTCAAAGATGACCTCTGCCAGTTCGTCGGAGCGTACCCCGTGGACGATATTCTTCGACTCCAGGACCGTGGCGAGATAGTCCGGGGAAAGGGTTCTCCCTTCCCCCAGGGCGGGGAAGAAGTCCCCCAGCACCGACATGGCGTCTTCGGCTATGGTCAGCTCAATATACCCGTCTCGATCCATTGTTTCTTCACTTTCAGAACACCAGTGTACTTCCTTCCCTGAATACACGCAACCAAAGGCGCGGTAGCCGGAGAACCCTCCAGGCGCCGGGACGCCCCGTATTTCCGGAACTGCCAGGATTGAGAGACAGGGCGGTTGAAACAAACGGCGCATTACCGTAGATTTATGCTCTTACCGTATATTTATGCAAAATGTATGTTTGTGTGATGCGCGATCCACGATCCGCGATCCGCGATAAATGAGGATGTAACGTGCGAGAACGGCAACAGCGACTTCGAGTCGTAAAAAAAATTATCCGGAGCCACCGGATTGAAAGTCAGGAACAGCTCCTGCATCTCCTGGCTCAAAAAGGCTTTTCTGTGACCCAGGCTACGCTCTCGCGGGACCTGAAACTGCTCAAGGTGGGCAAACAGGCCCGAGGTACCAGCGGGAGTTACTACACCCTCCCTTCGGAGGAACTCCGGCGGGAACAGCACCGCAGCTACGTGGAAGACTTCGCCCGGGGGTACATTTCGCTGAACTTCTCCGGTTCCCTGGCGATTATCCGCACCCTGAATGGCCATGCCAACAGCGTAGCGATCGCTCTGGAAAATCTCGACATCGAGCCCCTTCTGGGCACCGTTGCCGGTGACGACACAGTCTTCGTAGCACTAAAAAACGACACCAGCGAGGACGATTTCATCGAGAATCTTCGGGAACGCTTCCCCGAGTTTGAGGAATAGCATGAAAGCAACAATTCTTGGCGCCACAGGGTACACAGGAATGGTGTTGTTGCGCATCCTGGCGCAGCACCCCCGCATTACCGGCATCACGGCCTCGAGCAGAACCATGGCAGGACGCCCCCTGGCTGAAGCAGACCCCGGCCTTTCGCGGAGCACCCTGGAAAAGGGATGCCTGGACCCCATAGTGCGCTCCCCCGCCGAAGCGCTGGAATCTCCCGGAGATGTTCTTTTCTCTGCCCTTCCCCACGGAGCCTCGGCCGATACCTGTTCCCCCGTGCTGGGCAAAACCCTGGTGATCGATCTCTCGGCAGATTTCCGTTTCAGCGACCCCCGAAGCTTTGCCGCCTCCTACGGGACCCCGCCTCCCCAGGCGGAGTTCCAGAGCCGCTCTGTCTATGGCCTCTCCGAGTGGAATCGGGATCTTCTCAAAAACGCCGAGATTATTGCCAACCCCGGGTGTTATCCTACGGCCACGCTTCTGCCCCTTCTGCCTCTGCGGGATCAGATCCGTCGGGAAACGCCCCTGGTGGTGAACGCCCTGAGCGGAATCACGGGAGCAGGAAAAAAGGAAAAGACCAACCTTCTCTACGCAGAGCGAACGGAGAACGCCACAGCCTACAGCGTGGGCCGGCAACACCGTCACACGGGAGAGATCGCGGAACAGCTTGAAACGGAGCAGATCCTCTTTTCCCCCCACCTCATTCCGGTGAAACAGGGAATGCTGGTTACCACAACCATCTCCGTCCGGGACGGAAACGCCGCGGTGGCGGCCCTGGAGGAACGCTACCGGTCAGAGCCCTTTGTCACCCTCACAGGATCGGCCATGCCGGAAACGCGCCACGTGCGGGGCACAAACCATGTCCGGATCGGCTGGCAGCTCGAGGGAAACTCCCTCATCCTGGTCTCGGCGATCGACAACCTCTGGAAAGGCGCAGCGGGACAAGCCGTTCAGAACATGAACATTCGCTTCGGTTTTGACGAGACCGAAGGGCTTCAGCAGGAAGCAGATCTCTAGGGATCTCCAGGGCTTAACCCCATCAGGGGAAACCCGAAAACCACAGGGAACAGAATAATGGAACTAATCGTAAAAGTAGGCGGCAGCGTTGCCGCCGATCAGCAGGCCATGGCCTCGCTGTTTCAGGATCTCGCCTCACTCCGAATCCCGTCGGTTCTTGTCCACGGCGGCGGAAAGGCCGTAACCGATCTGGCGGCACGCCTGGGAATCACCTCCTCCTTTCACGAGGGGGTGAGAGTTACCCAGCCCCGGGAAATGGCCCTGGTGGATATGGTCCTCGCCGGTGAGACCAACACCGAACTGGTCCGTCTGGCCCAGCGGGCGGGTGTCGCCGCGGTGGGGCTCACCGGTGCCGACGGGGCTCTCCTTACAGGAACGCTCCTCTTTCCCGGGGAGGGGCGCACCGCCCGGGTCTCATCGGTGAACCTGGCCGTTCCGGAACTGCTTCTGAAGGAAGGATTTCTACCCGTTATCGCCACGGTGGGCACCGGAGAAGACGGCCTGGCCGTCAACATCAACGCCGACGAGGCGGCCCAGGCGATCGCCTGTGCTGCGGCCAGACGCGCCCGGAAGGGATCTCCCCCTGTGCACCTTTGCTTTATCTCTGATACGGTGGGAGTTCTGAACGACCAGGGCCGGATCATACCAGAAATCACCACCTCTGCCATAGAAGAGCTTATCGCAGCAGGGACGGTCAAGGACGGCATGGCCGCCAAGATTCGCTCCTGCCGTTCCGCCCTGGAGGCGGGAGTTGCCCGGGTGGTCATAGGCGATTACAGCGAGGCCGGAGACATAACCCGACTACTCCAGGGAACAAAAGGAACCTCCCTTGTCCCTTCATCACGAGGATCCACCGCCTCGGAAAGGAGCTCCCCATGACCAGCACCCCCCTACGCACCCCAGCCATGACCGATGAAACTCCCTTTGCCAGAAACTACGCCAGACAGGTTCTGGAGATCGCCAGCGGTCGAGGTTGTATCGTGAAAGATACCCGGGGCAACTCATACCTGGATTTCGGCTCGGGGATCGCCGTAAACGCCCTGGGCTACGGTGATCGCGGCCTCGCCCGCAGGGTGGCCCGCCAGATGAGAAAACTGGTCCATGTCTCCAACCTCTACGCAACCACTCCTTCACTGGCCCTGGCGGAGCAACTCCTTGAACTCGCCGCTCCCGTGGGGAGAACCCCCTTTCAGGCAGTCCATTTCGGAAACAGCGGGGCCGAAGCAAACGAAGCAGCGATAAAATACGCCCGCCTCCGGGCGCACCACCACAAGGGCCCGGGTCATCACACGATCGTGGCCTTCGAGAAAGCCTTTCACGGACGAACCCTGGGAGCACTTTCAGCCACACCGAACGAAGCCTACCGGAAAAAGTTTGAACCCCTGCTCCCGGGCTTCACCTTCCTGCCCCTGAACGATCGGGCTGCCCTGGACCGGGCCGTTACGGAAGAGACAGCTGCGGTGATCCTGGAGCCCCTCCAGGGCGAAGGAGGCCTGAACAGCCCTTCCCCGGAGATGGTGGAGTTGCTTAACCGGATCAGCGCCGAACGGGAAGTTCTGGTCATCGCCGACGAGATCCAAACCGGCCTGGGACGTCTGGGAGAGCTCTTTGGCAGCACCGTGATCGGCCTCACCCCCGATATCATTACCCTCTCGAAACCTCTTGCAGGAGGACTGCCCCTTTCGGCAACGCTGATTCCTGCCTCAATAAACGAACGTCTGGAACCCGGTGACCACGGCACCACCTTTGGGGGGGGACCGGTCACGGCCGAGGCCGGGCGCTACGTCCTGGACAGAATCACCGCACCAGGCTTCATGGATCAGGTCCGGCAACGGGCTCAAGAACTTGAGGAGGGGCTTCAAGGACTGCAAAAACGCTATTCCTGGATCACGGAACGTCCCGGACAGGGGCTGCTGCGGGGTCTGCGAATCGATCTGGGCACCGATCAGGAAGGCCTTTTCCCCACAATTCTGCCCACGGCCCTGGAGAGGGGCCTTTTGATCCTGCGGTCGGGAAGCGATGTAATCAGAATCGCCCCGCCCCTGATCATCTCCCGACGTGATATGCAACGCGGTCTCGCGATTCTTGACACCGTTTTTCACACTATTAATGCCAGGAGGCACCAATGACACAATCGGCTCATCCCGCACAGGAGCGGGAAATCAGGAAGATCGTCCTCGCCTACTCCGGAGGGCTGGATACCTCTATCATCATCCCCTGGTTGAAGGAACAGCACCCCGGCGTAGAAATCATCGGGATCTGCACAAACGTGGGACAAGACGAGGACTGGGAGGGAATGGAAGCAAAGGCCCTCGCCTCGGGAGCATCCAAGCTGGTTATTCAGGATATCCGGGAGGAGTTTGCCCGGGATTTTCTCTTCCCCATGCTTCGCGCCGGCGCGATCTACGAAGGGAAATATCTCCTGGGAACCTCCATCGCGCGACCGCTCCAGGCAAAACACCAGGTAGACCTGGCCCTGGCCGAGGGTGCCGAGGCTGTTGCTCACGGCTGTACCGGCAAGGGAAACGACCAGGTCCGCTTTGAACTCACCTACAAGGCCCTGGCCCCACACCTGGAAGTGATTGCCCCCTGGCGAACCTGGGATATTACCAGCCGTGAAGAGGCAATCGCCTACGCCCGAAGGAACAACATTCCCCTGGGGAACATCAGCGAGAAGAACATCTACTCCCGGGACTGGAATATCTGGCACATGAGCCACGAAGGAGGCGACCTGGAAAACCCCTGGAATCGCCCCAAGGAAGAAATGCTCCAGCTTTCCTGTTCGCCCAAGGACGCCCCCGACAAGGAAACTGAACTCATCCTGGACTTCGAGAAGGGCATCCCCGTGGGAATCAACGGATCGGCCATGGCTCCCCTGGAAATCCTGGCCCACCTGAACAAGGTGGGAGGCGAAAACGGAATCGGCCGGGCCGATCTGGTCGAGACACGTCTTGTGGGAATGAAAAGTCGAGGTGTCTACGAGACACCGGCAGGAACGATCCTCTTCCAGGCTCTACGCGAGCTGGAAATGATCACTCTCGATTTCGATACCCTAGAGATCAAGAACCAGCTGGCTCTGCGGTACGCCAGCCTGATCTACGCGGGCAAGTGGTATACCCATTTCCGGGAATCCCTGGATTCCTATATGGAGACAGCGGCAAAGTACATGACCGGATCTGTTCGGGTTGTTCTCTACAAGGGAAACATTATCATCGCTGGACGAAAATCACCTTACTCCCTCTATATCGAAGATCTGGCCAGTTTTGGCGAAAGCAGCTACAACCACAACGACGCCACGGGGTTCATCAACCTCTATGGCCTCGCCACGGGAGTGCAGGCCCTGGTGCACAAGTACCGGGATCTTGACGAAGGACCGGCCCACCAGATGAGGGAGATGGCCAGCTTCTCCGAGAAATAGGAATCCGCCACCGCCTGAGGATCGGACCCGGGTGATCACCCGGGTGATCAAACTTGAATCTTCAGGCCGGTGGCCCGAAAATGGTTCGGCTCCGCAGGAGCGGCTGACAATTTCTGACAACATTCTGACAGTGTGCTGTCACGCATGCTGTCAGTGTTGTCAGTGTCTCAGTGTGCTGTCAGTCCAGAGGCTGAAAGACCAGCGAGTATTCCAGAGGAACCTGGGTTGTGAGAGCCTTCAGAAGAGGAGTAACAAAGAGCACACCCTCCTCCTGGGCCGTACCGCCCCGAATCTGGGTGATCCTCCCCTGGGGAATCACCCGTGTCTCGATGCGGGAATCGTCCAGGACGTCCGATATGGATCGGCCCTGACCGTATTCCTCCAGAGCCCAGGCAAGGTAATCCCGGTACTCCTCCTCGGACATGTCTCCCTCGGGAGGGAGCAGGGTCTCGGTAATGAACGGGTCCACCCCCACAAGAGAGATCAGCTGCTCGATCCCCCTTCGATCCAGACGCACAGCGAGGCGACGAAAAAGCTCGGTTCGTTCAAACCGAATAATCCCTGCAAGACGACTGCTTCGCATCGTCACGAGACGAGCCAGGGAATCGAAGTTGACCAGCAACGTCAGCTCTTCGGGGCGAGGAGAGGAGGCGTGAACCAGGAAAAGGCCAGGCTCCTCGGCGAAGGCCTGCTCCAGGAGGTGGATCTGAAAGAACCCCTCGTCACCGCTCTCCCGGGTTTCCTCGTCGCTCCCCAGAGTTGCGCTCAAATCCTGAATGTATTCGGAAAAGGCGGGATCAAGAACGATCCTGATATCAGCCTGGCCGGACCCGTCGGGGCGGAGCGATATCTCCTGCCGAACGCTGCACCCCAAAGATGCCAGCGCCAACACCCAGATGGCCAGGGCCCGGAGCAAACCCGATCGCAGGGGTACTGTTTCTCTCATAACAGCTCAAGTATATCACAATCCTGGCTGCCGTACCGCTGCGCCAGAGCGTGATACTCCTCTGCTTCCCCGGTCCGTCCTCGCTTGAGGGCCCCCCGGGCGTAGATCAGGGCCTTGCGACCCAACTCGTTCTCAGCCAGCTCCTGGGCGCTATCGCCCCGGCACCGAAGAAACCATCGGTTCTCCACAAGATCCCGGAGCCCCTGGAGGCGGAAAAGCTCGATGTGGCCGTACTTCTCCGAGAGCTGATCTCCGTGACCGGCGTATTTTACCGTAAAGGGTTCCTGCAAATAGGAGACATCGGCAAGAGTGGCCAGACGCAACCAGTATTCGTAGTCCTCGGCCACTTCCAGATCCTCCCGGAACCCTCCGGTCTCTTCCCAGAGAGACCTGCCTATCATCACCGTGGAAGGACCAATGATACATTTCACCAGAGAATCTTTCAGAAGATCTCCCGAACGGCGATAGGCTGAAAACCGGCGTCCTTCCTGGGAAATCTCGCGCTCCCCCCGAATCCAGCGCTCACGGGTATGGGAAACGATCGCTCCTCCGGGATGGTGGAGAGGGATTTGCCGGAGAAGCTTTCCCGGAAGCCAGGTGTCATCGGAATCCAGAAAGGCCAGGAGAGCTCCGGAGGCCCGGCAAACTCCATAATTTCGAGCCCCTCCGGGCGTCCCTCCAGGGGGTTTGGTGAGGACCAGGGTCCGGGGGTCGTCCCCGCAAGACTCCAGGGCTGATGACCGGGTTCGATCGGAAGAACCGTCGTCCACTACGATCAATTCCAGATCCCACCCCTCGGGAAGCGCCTGGTCCAGAACGGAACAGATCGCCCGGCGTATCAAGGTCTCCCGATTGTAGACAGGAACGATCACCGACAGGAGGTTTTCACGGAATTTCACGGGCCTACTGCCCCCTCAACCGGTTGAGGCCCCCGGCGTTCAGAACCGGGTGCGAGGTCCGGCGAGCCAGAAGACGTTGTGCCAGCCCGCTGGAGTACCCCGATTCGCAATACAGGATAATAGTACGCTCCTGATCTGTCAGTTCCCGCATCCTTCGGGAGAGGTCTTCCAGGGGCAGGTTTATCGCACCGGGGTAATGGTCCTCCCGGAAGGCATCGGCTGACCTGACATCAACCGCAAGAGCGCCCTCTTCAATGGCCGTGAGCACAGCATCCAGGGGTGCGGGGTTTCTCGCCAGCCCGCGCCGACGCTGCACCACTCCCAGGGCAAGAAGCGCCAGGGCTCCCGCTACAACAAGAAGATTATTCATAGGACAGCAAGCGTACCCGGCTCTCACCGGGTCTGTAAAGAAAGGTCAGGAAAAAAAGGCCCGCCCTCGGCTTCAGGGTTGCGGGGGCGTTGCTTCCAGGAAGCCTTGGACGGACCAAAACACAAGAGGAGGAATCCCAAAAATTAGCGAACCAACCCGATGATCAGATTGGTATCGTTGCGCCTCACCCGGAAGAGAACTTCGTCGTCAGCGACTGAGGCCCTGTTCAACTCGCGGTAGAACTCCCGGAGCGTCGAAACGCCGGTATTGTTTACCCGCAGGATAATATCTCCGCTTCGCAAACCTGCCATAGCAGCAGGAGAGCCGGAGGAGACCTGTCCAATAATAACCGCTCCATCACGGCTCGACAGATCAAGATTTTCACGGATCGAATCGGTCATTTCCACCACGGACATACCGGGCCACAGATTTGCCGGGGACGTGGCTTCACCGTCGCTGGGCCGGGATCCGGTTCTGACAAATACATCCTGCCGTGTTCCCTCGCGCAAAATCCCGAAGCGCGTCCGTACGCCTGGATCAAGCCGGGTCACAGCACGAAGCAGATCGTTACTGGTTCGTATCGTCTCGTCACCTACACTGACGATAATATCGCCAGGCCGCAGACCGGCCTCTTCCGCAGGAGACCCGCTGTAAAGATTATAGACGATCGCACCGCCCTCGGATTCACGAAGCGAATTGGAGGGACTTTCGGGAGGATCGGCCATGTTGACACCCAGCCACCCGTACTGGGCGCTTCCGGTCTCGATAAACTGATTAATCGCCCTGCTCGCCACATTTACGGGGATCGCAAAACCGAGCCCGATGCTGCCTCCGGTCTGGGAAGCGATCCAGGTGTTTATTCCGATTACTTCTCCCCTCAAATTGACCAGAGGCCCCCCGGAGTTGCCCCGGTTTATCGCCGCATCGGTCTGAATATAATCGGTGAGAACGGGAATGCGCTGTCCCTGCGGACCTTGCCGTCCCACAGCGCTGATTATCCCGCTGGTAACAGTTGACTCGAATCCCAAGGGGTTTCCTACAGCCAGAGCAAAGTCTCCGACCTGCACAGTGTCGGAATCACCTAAAACCGCAAGGGGTATATCCTGGTCGGTCTCAAACATCGCCAAAGCCAGATCCGTATTGGGATCGGAACCAACCCGGGTAGCTTTAAAGGTTCTTCCGTCGTGAAGGGTTATGTTGATCTCCTCGGCCTTGCCAATCACGTGATCATTACTGAGCACATACACCTTCTCATCCACACGGCGCACAATAATGCCCGAACCGATTCCTCGCTGCTCGAACTCCCGCTGCTGCTCCCGGTTCTCCGGATCGGGACGGCCAAAAAAGAAGTCGAAGGGAGACATCCGGGGCATCGTTCTGCGCGTCACCCGCTGCACAACTTCCACCTCGACCACTACGGGGAGAACTTCCTGGGAGACACGCCGAAGCGTTTCCTGCTGTGCCTCCATAACGGTCATGGGATCCAGCCGGCTCTGTCCCGCCACGGTACCGGGCAAGAGGGCCAGAACGAGATATGCCACACCAAAGAGACTGTGCTTTTTCATAACTGCTCCTCCTGTTTTCATGAGAAGAATATGAGGCCCGGCTCTTTCCCCTTTCTTTCAATATCATTACAGTTTTGTCATGTTCAAACTGGTATTTTTTGTCCCTCCCGACCACGCGGAAGCGGTGAAGGAGGCTGTTTTTCAGGCTGGCGGTGGATCCTACGAGAAATACGACCGTTGCTCGTGGCAATCACAGGGGACCGGACAGTTTCGGCCTCTTTCGGGGAGCAACCCCTTCATTGGAAGGGCTGGCATCGGGGAGGCGGGCCAACTGGAACGCCTGGAGGAGTTTCGCGTGGAAATTCTGCTGCCCGACCATGTGGCCCTGGCCGCTGTGGAAGCCCTCCTCAGGGCTCACCCCTACGAAGAACCGGCCTACGAAGTCTACCGGATCTTCCAGCATAAGGACCTCTCGAAGGAGGTCATGCCATGACCCCCCGGCCTGGTGAACCTCATGCCACGAGGGTTGAATCGGACACCATGGGAGAGATGACCTTGCCTGCCTGGGCTCTCTGGGGAGCCCAGACAGAGCGAGCCCGGGAGAATTTCGATGTTTCGCCCCTTCGGATTCCCCGGGGGATGATCGTCGCGCTTGGTCTGGTCAAGAAGCACGCCGCCCGGGCCAACGCCGGTCTGGGGGTTCTGGACCCTCCCTTGGCAGAGGCGATCGAGACCGCCGCCGCCGAGATTATCGCCGGAACATGGAACGATCACTTTCCCCTGGACGTTTTCCAGACCGGAAGCGGCACCAGCTGGAACATGAACATCAACGAAGTGATCTCCAACCGGGCAAACGAACTCCTGGGAGGAACCCGGGGGAGCAAAACTCCCATCCACCCGAACGATCACGTAAACCGGGGGCAGTCCTCCAACGATGTAATTCCTACGGCAATCCACCTGGCAAACCGCATCGCCCTGGAAGACCTGCTGCAGGCCCTCCAGGTGCTGGCTGAGAGCTTGCGCAAAAAAGAGCAGGACTTCTCTGCCCTGATAAAACTGGGAAGAACCCATCTTCAGGATGCGGTTCCCATGACTCTGGGCCAGGAGTTTTCCGGCTTTGCCGTACAAATTGAAAAAGCCCGGGACCGCATCAGGGCCACAGCATCCGATCTGGAAGAACTTGCCCTGGGAGGAACCGCTCTGGGAACGGGCCTCAACTGCGAGCCCGGATTTGCCCAGACCGTGGCCAGGACCCTCGCCGAAGAGACGGGACTCCCCTTCCGAAGCGCCCCCAACAAGTTTGAGGCGATCGCCTCCCGCGACGCCCAGGTAGCGCTCATGGGAGCACTCAACACACTGGCCACAAGTCTCATGAAAATCGCCAACGATCTGCGTCTTCTGGCGAGTGGCCCCCGGGGAGGACTGGGCGAAATCACGCTCCCCTCACTCCAGCCGGGAAGCTCCATCATGCCGGGCAAGGTCAACCCCGTGATTCCCGAGATGGTCATCCAGGTCGCAGCCCACATCAACGGCAAGGCCCTGAGCGTCACCATCGCCGGTCAGCACGGCCCTCTGGAGCTGAACATGATGCTCCCCCTTATTGCCCACGAAACACTCTCCGCCCTGGAACTGCTCACAAGAACCTGTCGGGTCTTTGCCGAGCGGGCCATTTTGGGGATCGAGGCGGACCCGGAACGGCTTTCCTACTGGATCGAGTGGTCACTTGCTCTGGTCACCCCCCTGGCCCGGGAAATCGGCTACGACAAGGCGGCACATCTTGCCTATCAGGCCTACAGGGAAAAGCGGATGATTCGTGATGTGGTCCGAGAAAGCGGTTTTCTCACGGAACAGCAGATTCAGGATTTGCTTGATCCGGGAAAAATGGTTTAAAGTATCGCCATGGATGTCAAGGAAACAGGATACCTGAAGGTGCTTGCTGATTTTTCGTTCCCGGAAAACCAGATCGTGATCAACCCTAACGACGGTTTCGATCTGGGCCTGCTCACGTCGGACACAACGGCCGTTTTTTACTACGGCGAGAGTCCGGCCACCATCGAGGGATCTGAAGTGCGACCGATCCACGGAACGGTGCGGCAGAAGAACGAGTGCGCCATGGGAAACGTGGAGATAAGCCTGAAGGCTGTTGAAAAAATGGGAACCCCCGCCCGGATACGGCTCCACCTGGTTCAGCAGAGCCCGTATCCCCATTTGCTCATCTCCACGGGCTGACAGGAAGGCACCCGTACAGCGGATACGCTTCCCCCGAAACGTCTCGATGTAGCGACGGGGGTGGCGAAATTTTGTTGCATAAACTCCATAAAAGGGTACAATTCACCCAGTCTTGGGGCATCGCCCCCAGGGTGAGCTAACGCAAACATTCAGAAAGGAGCAACCATGAAAAAGTACGTTTGTGACTTGTGCGGTTACATCTACGATCCGGCCGAGGGAGACCCCGACAGCGACGTCCCCGCAGGCACGTCCTTTGAAGATCTCCCCGAGGATTGGGTCTGTCCCGTCTGCGGCGCAGACAAGGACGAGTTCAGCCCCACCGAGGACTGACCAGGATACGTCCACCCGGCCGGGGACTGACGGGATCTCCCGAAAAGCCCCGGCCGACTCCAGGCGCCTCTTGTACACAAAAGAAACAAGCCCGTCACGTCAGCAAACCGGGCAGTCCCTTTTTGTCATTCTTCCTTATTCATACTTCCTGAAGATGATCACCCCGTTGTGCCCCCCGAATCCGAGGGATGTGCTCAGGGCGGCCCGAACCGGCTGCCGCCGCCCCGTGCCGGGAACATAGTCCAGATCACACCCCTCACCGGGCTTCTCAAAGTTGATCGTGGGCGGGATAAAGCTGTCGTGGATCGCCAGCACAGAAGCGATCGCCTCTATTCCCCCGGCAGCACCCACGCAATGCCCAGTCATTGACTTGGTTGACGACACAGCCAGCTTCTCGGCATGATCACCGAAGGCATTCCTGATTGCCCTTGTCTCGGTGGGATCATTTACGGGAGTTGAGGTTCCGTGAGCGTTCACATAGTCGATATCCTCGGGCACCAGCCCTCCATCGGCCAGCGCAGCCTTGATCGCCCGGGCTGCACCGATCCCTTCGGGATGAGGCGCCGTGAGATGGTAGGCATCATCGGTCATGCCGCTTCCGGCAACCTCGGCATAGATCCGGGCTCCTCGCGCCAGGGCGTGATCGAGCGTCTCCAGAACCAGGATACCTGCTCCTTCGCCCATGACAAATCCATCGCGATCTGCATCGAAGGGGCGGGATGCGCGTTGGGGATCATCAGCAAAGGATGAACTCAGGGCCTGAATCACATTAAACCCGGCAATTCCCAGGGGCGTGATGCAGGCCTCGGCCCCTCCAGTTACCACAATATCCAGGGACCCATCCCTCAGGTGCCGCAGGGCGCTGCCGATTGCATCGGTGGCACTGGCACAGGCCGTAGCCAGGGAGTACACAGGCCCCAGAGCTCCCAGAGAGATCGCAACGTGGGCAGGCCCAATATTGGCAATCAACTTTGGAATTGTCATGGGAGGAACCCGGGATGGCCCCTTCTCGTGCAGAGCCCGAAGGGATTCTTCGGTGGTTTCAAACCCGCCGATTCCGATACCAAGGACAACCCCAAGACGCTCCGGATCAAAGGATGCACCGCCCGAGGAGCTCTTTATCCCGGCAAAGCCAGCGTCTTCCCAGGCCTCGGCCGCAGCATAGACAGCGTACTGGGAGAAGCGATCCATTTTCCGGGCATCACGACGATCAATCCGCCGGGTGGGATCAAAATCCTTCACCTCAGCGGCGTAGTTTGTTACAAACCCTGTAGTATCAAACCGTGTAATCGGACCAACGCCGCTCCTTCCCTCCTGGAGGGATTGCCAGAAATCGGCCAGGGAATTTCCCACGGGGCTCACCACACCCATTCCAGTTACAACAACCCGTTTCATTTCATCCTCCTGGAGACCCCCTCGGGGGTTCTCACATGGCAAGGCCGCCGCCCACGGTGAGGATCTCACCGGTGATGTAGGAGGCCATATCCGAAGCAAGGAACAGACACGCTCCAGCCACATCACCAGCTTCCCCGATTCTGCCCAGAGGAATCTGCTCTGTGAGCTGTTCCTGCTGCTGGGGAGAGAGCTTTTCCGTCATTTCCGTGGCGATAAACCCCGGGGCAACGGCATTCACCCGAACCCCCCGGCTTGCTGTCTCCCGGGCCAGGCTCTTGGTGAACCCGATAAGCCCCGCCTTACTGGCCGCATAATTTGCCTGTCCCGCGTTTCCGATCTTTCCCACCACCGAGGTGATGTTTATGATCGAGCCGGATCTTCGCTTGATCATGTGTCGTGCCACGGCCCGGCTGGCAAGAAATGCGCTGGTCAGGTTTATCGTCTGAACGGTCTCCCAGTCTTCCAGCGACATTCTCATGATCAGCCCGTCCCGGGTGATCCCGGCGTTGTTCACCAGAATATCTATCCCCTCGCGGAGGGTGAAGATTTCCTCAAAGGCAGCCTGAAGGGCCTCCTCATTGCTCACATCCACCTCGTGGTGGGTTACATCGGCCCCAGGAACCTGGTTGCGAAAATATTCGAGGGAGCCCCCTTCGGTTCGCGAGAAGTAATGGACCACCGCGCCATTCAGCAGAAACTGTTCCACAATGGCGCGACCGATCCCTCGGGATCCTCCCGTAACGACAGCTACTTTTCCTTGCAGCAAGGCTTTATCCAACACGTTGTTCCTCTTTTTCGAGCATCAGGGCGATTTTTTCGATCTCCTCGAGCGTTCCTGCGGTGTGGCATCGCTCACCGGGCCAGTCGGAATCGGTCTTGCCCAGAGCCGTCCACAATCCCTGCAGAACCTTCCCCGGCCCCACTTCAAGAACCACATCGGCACCGTCAGCAAGGATCTGCCGCTGCTCCTGCACCCAGGAGACGGTAGTTACCAGCTGATCCAGACACATCTGGCGTGCTTCTCCGCTGCTCATGATCCGGGATCCCGTTACGTTGGAATACACCGGCTGCGCAGGCTCGCTGAAGGCAACCATCTCCAGTATTCGGGAGAAGGCTTCCCGGGCCTCGGCCATCAGGGGGGTATGAAACGGCCCTGACACTTTGAGCGGAATCATCTTTCTGACACCCGCAGCTTTCAGCGCGTCCCGAGCTGCTGCGAGGCCCCGGGCGCTTCCTCCTACCACAGTCTGGACCGGGCTGTTCGCCAGGGAAGGATAGGCTTCCTCAACGCCGGCGTCCTGAAGAATTTTCTTCACCGCATCGGCCTCGTGGCCCATGACAGCCATCATACCGGCAGGCCCCTCGGCCCCATCCAGGTGACGGCTGACACGCTCCATGATCTGCCCCCGCTGCACAACCAGGGTGAGGGCATCGTTCCGGGACAGCACACCGGCGTCCACCAGAGCCGAATACTCGCCCAGACTGAACCCGGCCGAGACGGTACTGTGAACACCAAAATCGGCCAGAACCTGGGCAGCCGCAAGGTTTACCAGGGTCACGGCGATCTGGGTGTTGTCGGTTTTCCGGAGGCTCTCTTCGCTTCCCGAAAAGAGAAGCGCCGCAAGATCGAGCTTCCCTGCATCGGAACCGATCTCGAAAAGTTCGCGCACGGCGGGACTGTATTCGAAGAGATCCTTCCCCATTCCTACGTATTGGGCTCCCTGTCCGGGAAAAAGATAAGCAATATTCATGGTCTATATAGTACCACGCCCGGCAGGAACGATCAAGTTAGTCGGCCGAGAACCGACAAAATTTCTCATTTTCTCTTCCCCCTTTCCCTGATGTTCTGGTAAGATTTTATTGTGAATACGATATTGAGACCCGTAGCGGTCACCGGAGTGGGGGCCTTTGCCCCGGAGCGACGTGTCCACAACGAGGATCTCGCTCAAATGGTGGATACCTCCGATGAGTGGATCTTCTCCCACACGGGAATTCGTTACCGTCACATTGCCAGTGAAGACCAGGCCGCCAGTGATCTGGCCGTGCCGGCAGCGAAAAAAGCAATGGCCAAGGCCGGGGTCTCCCCCGACGATATAGACCTCATCCTGGTCGCCACGAGTACCCCCGATTATCCCGGCTTGCCCTCGACGGCCTGTGTCCTCCAGGAAAAGCTGGGTATCCCCTCGGCGGGAGCCATGGACCTGGTGGCCGCCTGTTCCGGATTCATCTACGGTCTGGAGACGGCCCGCACCTACGTTGCCGCCGGGGCAGCCCGAAACGTTCTGGTGGTGGGAAGCGAGATCTACAGCAGAATCGTCAACTGGGAAGACCGGGGAAGCAGTGTTCTCTTTGGAGACGGCGCTGGTGCCGCCGTGGTGAGTGTTCTGTCCGAAGGAGAGAACCGCATATCTCCCGCCATTCTGGGAAGCCGGGGCAGCGGAGCAGAATCACTCTGCCGCCTCTACGGAGGAACCCGCCATCCCTATATCCCTGGTGTAACCCCCCCCGAGGCCCTGCTCCTTCAGATGGATGGCAAGAAGGTCTATACCTTCGCCGTAGCAGTAATCGTTCAAGTTATTCAGGATCTGCTGGATCAAAACGGACTGACCTTCTCTGATCTTGCCTATGTGGTTCCCCATCAAGCAAATACCAGGATCATTGCTGCTGCGGCAAAGCGCGGCGGGTGGGATGCAGACCGGTTCTACATGAACATAGAAGAGTACGCCAACACCTCGGCGGCGTCGATCCCTCTTGCCCTGGACGAGATGAACGAGAAAGGACTTCTTGCCCCGGGCGACCGCGTGCTCTGCGTGGGCTTTGGATCGGGCCTCACCTACGGAGGAACTCTGATCACCTGGGGGTGACCCGGAGCGCTTGCAGAGCTTTTTCAACTGTCGTAAGCTGGGTTTATCTGTGGAAACAGCAAAAGTTGTACCCTTTCGCCAGTTTATCCGCCGCTATCCCCAGGCGCTTGATCTCCTGCTTCGGGATCGGGAGAACCTCTTCTGCCGCAATCGCACCTCGGGAAAGGTCAAAAAGGTACAGCTCCGGGCTCTTCATCAGAACAATCCCCGTTTTTGGGAAAGCCCCGGATCATGGGAGTTTTTTCTGGACCGGGCTGTCGCCGAGCACCATATCGAGGCCCTGACAAAACAGACCAAGGGTGCACCGACAGCCCGGAATGCCGAAGAGGCCCGGAGTTCCGATGCTATCCCGCCATCACAAGCCCCGACGCCCGAACACTCAACGCCCGCCCCGCCGTCCGGTCTGAGTAATTTTGGGGGCCTCGCCGAAAAGTACTCGCACCTGCACCCCCAGGAGCGGTGCGGCCTTCTCAAAAAGTCACGGGACCACCTCAACGAGCTGCTTCAGAAAGACGATGCCCCACAACAGGAGGTCGCCACGGCGGTGGTGGATGCGACCAGAGATGCAACCCTCGCAAACCGGGCAACTCTTATGGAAGCGCTTCGCCAGGGCAACGATCAGGCCCGGACCTATACGCAACAGATGGTAACAGAAACGCGGGAACTGGTAAAAACAACGGCCCGTCTCGTTGATTCGGCGATCTACAACGATGACCTGGTCCTGCAGGTCATTGCGAAATCAGACGGTACCGTGGTTCAGCACATGACCCGCGTCTTTCTGCTGGGGCTGGAGTTTCTTCTTTTTTACAACAGGCAGGTCATCATGCGGGGCATCGCCAGCAAGATTCGCGTCCGGTTCCGGTCCACCTACAGGCCTTTCTATCACTCTCTCCTCCCTCACCTTCACGAAGATCAGATAACGCTGGAGCACGTCTTCTATGGTGGCATGAAGGCTCTGGACGAGGCAGAGATCAACGCCTTTGCCACGGGGTTCCTTGTTCACGACGTGGGCAAAGCCGAGGATATCGAGTACCACGAGGGAGAGGCAGGTTTCGACCGTGCCACGGTGGAGCGCCATGTGAAGATTGGCTACAAGGCGGTCATGGAAAAAACCAACTACCCCCGCGAGGCCGCCCTGATCACGGGGTATCACCATGAGTACTACGGCCATCCCCAGGGCTACGGTTACTTTCGGGAGTTCCTGAAGGCCTACAAGAGAGCGCGCCCCGAGGCTGTTCAGGATTACATCATGTCCTA
The DNA here is from genome assembly GCF_900156105.1 of Alkalispirochaeta americana. Lineage (NCBI taxonomy): Bacteria > Pseudomonadati > Spirochaetota > Spirochaetia > Spirochaetales > Spirochaetaceae > Alkalispirochaeta > Alkalispirochaeta americana. The sequence continues at coordinate 17,681 of NZ_FTMS01000014.1, read as the reverse complement.
CACGATGGAACCCCTCATTGACTACCAGGTGCTGTCTTACTTTCCGGCAAAAATGCTCGAGATCGTCGACGTCTACGATTCCCTTACCGACCCGAACAGGAAGTATCGCTCACCCCTGAAACCAGCCGAGGCCCTCGCCATGATCAAGACAGAGTTCATCGAAAAGAGCCCCAAGATAGACCCGATTCTTTTTGATATCTTTCTGGGATTCCTCAAGACAAAATTGGTGCAACCCCGCCGCTGACCGGATTCTCCGGCCAGGGCGTTTCTGCTCACGCGCAAACGGCCTCCCCCGAGAGTTGTGTACTCCCGGGGAGAGACGACATCGGCAGGAGACCCTTAGTCCCCCAGCACCAGCCCATCAAAATATCCGCGCAGGCGGGAGACAAAGTTATTCTTCACCGCTGCCTGAATATCGCGATACGCGAAAGCTATGGCCGATTCCGTGGTGACCGCCGAAGACCTGCCCTGATCATCGTAGGAGACGATCGAGCTGCCATCAGGGCCGGCAACATCAAGGTTTAGAACCCAGCGAGCCGATTCAAAATCCGAGGTCAGCTCTATCGGCTCAACCTGAACCCTGCCGGTGACCCGAAGGACCGGATCTGTCGCAGAGACCGGAAAGCGTTCCTCCCCCAGGGCCTGGCGAACCACGCCCTCGACACGGTCACCGGTGTCCCCGGTGATGGAGATGGAAACGCGCATTCCCGAGGCGATATCGGTGCGCCGCTGAATCAAGGAATCGTAGGAATAGGGCAACTGCACCATCTGACCCATGGAGGGGGCGATAATTCGCAGTTGATCCCGCAGAAGCTCGTTCCCCGATGCGATGATCCAGGCTGCGCTCACGTAGGCGTATTCCCGGATCAGGTTGTCACTTGCATCGGCCTGAGTCAGAAAAGAGGCAACCTGAGCAGCGTTTTTCTCGATCAAATCCACATAAAGGCGACCCGTGGGAAGACGCTCGATGTAGGCAATGGCGTGAACGCGCCCCGACTCGTCCACAGCGGCTTCACCCATCTGAACGTTGGTGAGACGCTGCGCAGACTGGACCGAGGTGGTTTGGGCCAACTCGACTTCAGCTTCCGAGAAATCCCCCTGGGCAGTAACAATATCCCGGTACCGTTCCTGGGTGGTCATATCCACCTGGATATTCGCCTCAAAGATTTGGGAAAGCCCCGCCATGGCCTGCTGCTCGGCGGCCCGTCGGGTATCGCCCGTTCCCACCGCTGTCAGATAGACATCATCGGGATACACTGCCGCGGGATTCAGGTACCACTCGGGCAAATCGGCTTTCCCCGGAGCGGGCCGGGCCGGCTTGGGAGAGCTGGAACACCCGGCAAGAACCCCCGCAAGGACCAGAGACACCATCGCGGCAAAGACGCCCGCCGACAGCACCATTCGTTTTTTTCCGTTCATCATAATCGTCATCAGCTCCTTTTTCTGGCAACCAGGTTCAGCGAATCAGAAACGAGGAGATCAGGTTTGGAGAGTTCCTGTCCACCTTCACGGTGCCCACCTGATCAACATGCACTCGGGATGATCCCCGATAATACTCCACAGCGATGTCGTACTCGCCCGAGGGGAGATCCCACTCGCCAGCGTAGGCGTAGGCGGGAAAGTATCGGGAAATACGAAGATCGGCCTGCTCGCTTGCATCCAGGGCAATATCAGTTGCTATGGATCCGGCAAGCCCCGCAGCCATTCCGAAAAGGGAACCCGATCCGGCCTCACGCATGGCCTGCCCCGCCCGCTGACCGGCGATGCCCTTTATTATCGTCCGGGTCACGGTCTTCAGAAAGATGATCGGCTCCCTGATCTGGAAGGTATCAAGGGCGATCTGCTCCATGTTTTCCAGGAGCTGGACATCCCCCAGGGGCCTCCCGTCGGCCATAACCCGTATCCGGGTGATCTCGGAGCCTCGCAGCTGCATTCGGGGCAACTCAAACTTGAAGCGGTAGCCACTCTGAACCCCCGGAAAGGCGAAGCTATGATAGCCTTCTATAACCCGGCCCAGGTGCTCATCCTCCTCGGCGCGAACAATATCAACAGCACCGTCACGGGTGAGAACCCACAGAGTCTGGGCAACCTTGATGGGAGAACGCCCCGTGAAGACCAGCACGCTGATGCGGGCATCGTCGGGACGCTGCATCACCTCATCGGTGAAGGGAAGGGGGAAGTCATAGAGGTTTGACTGCTCCCGGAAAGCTTCCTGGAGAAGTTCCCAATCGATCCTGACCCCGTCCATATCACCGTCGCCGCGACGCAGAACCAGACTGAGGTACCGGGCCAGGGCGCTGCTGTAGAACCGGCTCTCGCCTGGCTGAATCTCGGGCCCCTCGGCCTCATCGGCCTGGGCATAGCCCTTCGCCAGAGACTGGTACTTGTCCTCGAGAAGGTTCAGCTTGATGTTGATCCTCCGGGCCTCCACCAACGCGCCGTCGGTCTGCCCCAGGGCATTGAAATTGAGTGCCTTGAAGACGTTCAGGTAGATGTCCTCAAAATCCTCCCCGGCGTAATCGCGCATGGTATCATTGATCAGAAAGGTCGCTGCAGCCTGGCTGATACTTCGCGTGAAATACTCCTCAATGAGCCGCTCGGCCTCGCTCAACCGCTGCGAACTCTCCGCAGGAGAATCGGCGTAGTGAAGCAACATCCCCGAATCGAGGTAGTAGAGCACGCCGTCGCGCCGCCCGTAGAGGGTGTCAACGTTTTCCTCCACAATCCGGGCTGCACGGGAAAAATCACCCTGCTGTGCCGCCTCGTCAGTTTCAATGAAGAGGGTATTCCGTGTCGACGCACAACTGGACAGAACCAGGACAAAAAGGGCCCCCGCCAGGGCCCGCTTGATAACTCCGGCAGGACTAAACATGCCTGTTACTCCTTCTGACTGGACAGCCTTCACTGCGCCCTACCAACGCGAGCGCCGCTGTTCAATCAACTTTTTAATTTCCTTGTTTCCGATCCACACGATCTCGTTGCTTTCAATGTTAACAAGTTCCATATTGACGGCGTAGGCGATTGCCCGCATCCCCTCGATGGCGTCCACCGTGGAGGATATCGATCCGCGCAACATAAAATCGGCCCCCGTCTCGGCACCAAGGCGCGCCACCGTCTCTTCCCGGGCCTGGGTCTGCTGATCCATCCGCTCTGCCCGGATCTGCTGGCGAGCCTGCTCTCCTGCCACAAAGCGAACCATGCCGCTGTTTATGAGCTCCCGCTCGATATCTCGGATGAAGGGAGTCGTATCAATGTGCTCGGAACTGAGGTTCCGGACATCGCCAACCACCACCACAGGCGAGCCGCCCTTCTGCGACGAGAACTGGTTTAACCAAGGTCTGGCCAGAACGTCGTCGATCATCTCCTCTGCCACAAGCCGGGCATCGGTATCGTTCCAGCGACCGCTCAGGTCAATCTGGGCGTCGGCAGCTGTGCGTTCAACCGTTCGGCTTGGCGTTGAACAGCCCGCAAAAATCACAGCAAGCCCCACCAGCAAAAGTCCTGTTATCCTTTTCATTCTTCTTTGCCTCCAGCACGTACGTTTCTAGTGTGAAGTTTAGGTTTCGCCCTATCCTTTGTCAATGAATCGGTTGATTTTCCCCATTCCTGCCCCTATAGTTGAGGGTAATGGCAAAGTTGAATTTCGGAATTATCGCTGGAGTTATCCTCCTGATCCTGGGGTGTTCATCCCAGCCCGAGGAAAAGCCCCGGGAAGCCGCCCGGCAGCGGACACAGGCAACCTCTCTGGACATGCTCATGAGTGACCTCACCCCCCGAGACGGTCGGCCGGTGTTTTTGGGCATTTCACCGCGGTTACGCAACCGTGACGAGGAAGAAGACCGGGCCATCCTCCACGTGGCGGAGCAGGCATCCCGCTACACCCGTATGGCTGCACGGTATCAGCTCGTCACCCAGCGGGGAGGACGTGCTGCAGAGTTCCTGGACGACATCATCACCGACTGGGATGCCGATTATGCCCAGACCCTGGTGGAACACGTGGAGGTCCTTGAAAGCTTCCAGGATCATCAGGGCACCTACATTGTAGCGGCTGTCTCCCAGGTTCCTGCAGCACCCCGGGTTGCGCTGAAAGGGCTGGGAGGATCCGGTGAACCGGAGTGGGTAAACCGCCCGCCCGCAATCCCGGGGTTCCTCGTCACGGTGGGAACAACCCTGCGGAGTCACCGCCTGCGCAACAGTATAGACACCGCCGATCAGGATGCGCTCAAGGATATCCTCTTGTTGTCCGGCGCCAGCGTCCGCACACTGGAAGACCGGCGCGATGTAGAACGGGTGGGTACCTTCGAGCAAACCCTCAGCGCCCAGGAGGCCTCGGCGGTGCTCAGCCAGTTCCTGGTGCTCGCCCGCCACACCTCGGCCGATGGAAGATACTTCTACAGCCTCGTTGTGGCCCGGGAAGATCTGGGACAATAGGAAGAAGGCCTGCCTGATTTCAAGGAGACTCCCATGAACAAGATCCTGTACACGACACGACCCTCGAAACCATTTTTATCGTCCCTGCGTTTTAGCCGATGGCTTCGCCCGGTCAGACCCTCGCGCGCCGTCAAGGGGCTTCTTCTCCCGGGCCTTATCCTGGGAGGCCTCCTGGTGTCCTCTCCAGCGGTTCTCGCCGAATCAATCGGCAGAATAGAGTATATCGAAGGCGACGTGGCCTTGATCCGGGACGGGGAGATCCTTGATGAGTTCCAGATCAACCCGGGAGATCCTCTGCTGGAAATGGATGTGATCCAGACGGGGTTCGACGGCTACGCCGAGGTTCTCCTGACCGCCGGAGGCCGCTCCACCGTTCGAATACAGGAAAACACAGCCTACTATATCGAGGTAGAACCCCAGACCGGCGGAGGAGAGAACACCCGGCTCCGTCTTCTTTCAGGGTCAGTGGAGATGGCGGTGCAGAATGTGTCGCGAAACTCCCAGGTAAACGTGGAAACCCGATCGGCCGTGCTGGGAGTCCGGGGAACGGAGTTTGATGTTCTCACCGCACCAGACGAGAGCACCCTGGCAGGGGTTCGTGCCGGCCAGGTTGAAGTTTCCTCAAGCGGACAAAAAGTCCTGGTCGATGGCGGATCGGCAGCAGAAGTCCAGCAGAACCAGGCCCCTCGTTCCCAGACGGTACCAGAGGGTGACTTCGATCAGTTTTACTCTGTCTGGACCGAGGCCCGGTTGCAGGCCTTCCGAAGCGGGGCCCCAACATTCATCAAGGCCTACGTCCGCCGGTTTAACGACACAGAGCCGGAGTTTCAGAAGGCCTACCGAGAACTCATGGCTCACCGAAACCGGCTGGAGAGAGAAGCATCCCGCACCGGAACCTCTCTCGGGGGGGATATGCGTCTCCGCACCGAGGTGAGCCCTGCCCTCATCAAGATGCGCAGCATCCTGCCTCTCTTCGAGAACACCGTATACCGCCTGGAGGAACTGAGCCGATTCCACGCCCAGGGCATCGGTGAAACCACCATCGACGGAGTCCGATCGGGTGATTTTTTTGCCCGCTTCTCCCGGGTGGAACAGAATCTCCGGCGTCAACTGGGAGAGGTTCGCACGGTCTTCCGGCTCTACCGGGTGATTGAACAACGCAGCTTTGGCGGTCTCCCCGAGGGATCCGGCGGTCCCTTTGGCGGGGGAAGCCCCATCAACTCCATGGGGTTCTAAAATGATCGCCCGGGTCTTGACACAGAACCGGGTGAAAGGGTACAACAGGTCACATCGAATTGGGGGTGTAGCTCAGCTGGCTAGAGTACTTGAATGGCATTCAAGGGGTCACGGGTTCGACTCCCGTCACCTCCAATTTTCCACCTTTTAAAAACCCCGCCACGGCGGGTTTTTTTTTACCCTGCTATCTGTTTCTGCTTCAGACCCATGACCTGTGAAATGAAATGGTATACACTAGTGTCATGAGTTCCTCCTTTGACACAAGCGATAATCTCTTTGTCTCGCCCGAGGCCTCGGAACAGGATACGGAAGCCCCCCGTTTTGCAGACCTCTTTGATGAAGATCTTCCTGATGATTTTCAGGATGACCCCGACGCCGACGAGAAATCTGCGATCCAAGAGAGGGTCCAGAAGATCGAGACCCTCTCGGAGGACCCCAAGCCGTACTTCCGCAATGCCAACTTCTACCAGGAGGCCCTCACCGGCGAGGGGGAGGTGGCAAAACGCCTTCACAGTACCCTGGCGCAATTTCTGAAGGCCGATAACCCCGAAGACCGATCGCTATACCGAAACCGCCTCATTCCCGTCTACTGGGACCTGGCTCGTTCCCTGGCGCTCAAGGCTTATGGGACGATGCCCGAGCCCAAGATGTTGCTCCTCCGCTTTGGTGTCCTCCTGCCCACCATGCTCGACAAGGACCAGCGCCTCATGATCGCCCAGATTATCCAGGACAATCGTTGGGGAGAGCCGATTCACTACGTCGATGAATGGCTGAAGGGAATCGCTTCGGGAAGTTTTACGCTCTCCGCTACCGATGAGACCAAGGCCGCCACGGGCCAGCAGGTGTCCCGCCTCGCCCGTCAGGTTGAAACGGCTCGAGGCAAGGTAGAAGCCCAGCTGATGCTCATCAAAACCCGCAACGAGGAAATGGAATCGATTGAAACCTCCCTGAGGCGTCTGGTGGGGGATCTCACAGAGCGGGAAGTCCGTTACGAGACTCAGCAGAAAGGCCCCTACACCGATGCCCAGCGCAGCATCTTTGCCGACATATCGGCCGATCTCCGCCGCCTGAGCCACCAGGGACGGGAGATGGGCCGGGCCTACCTGGAACTTGAACGCTACCAGGACGCTCTGGCCGATCTCAAGCGGCAAGCCGAGCAAGCCGGAGAAGACATCGATGCCGTTGACACAAAAGCCTCCATGGAAGAGATGGGAACGATCCGGCAAATGGCAAAACTCTGCGTGGGTCGCCAGGGCAATCACTTTCCCCTGCTCTCCCGCCAGTACTTTCGGGGTGGCCTGGCCTCGGTGGGGACACGAGAGAACGTTCACAATATTCTGGCCGATGTGGAACATCTTGATCAGGGACTCTTCCTTCGTACCTTCAAGCAGAAAACCACCAGAATTGTACCAAACATTATCCTGGTCCCCTGTTACGGAGATCTGGGTATCTGCTGGGAACCCTTCGAGCGGTACAACCGTGCCACCAGCCGCGGTCGCCTGGCAATCCCCATGTACAGCAAGGATCTGACCACAGCGGTTATTGCTGCCCTGGGGGATCTCCGGTGGCAGGTGGCGAAGGAACGCGCAGCCCACTACTGGATGGAAGAGGGCCTCACGGGGTGGTACTACCAGTGGTTTTCCGAACAGCGCATGAAGGGCGACGTGAAGGATCAGTTCATCCAGGATTATATCCTCTGGATCACCAAGGAGAGCAACGGAACCCAGAAGATGCCCCGGGAAGTCCGGGATATCTTCTGGCGGTACATTCCCTTCCCCCAGGAGGTGAAGGAGACCCTGAAAAACAGGGGCTTTGTATACCAGGATCTGTACAAGAAGGATCAGAACCGGGCCATGTCAGTGGGATATTAGCGGGTATATCTTAGAGGCCACCCTGGCGTAGCCGGCCCGCAGAGGAACCGCACCCCGGAAGAGGGGTGCCCCGGAACGCCGCAGGGCCTCCAGGATTCTTCAGTGTTGTTACTCCGGAGAGCGTCGCCCCTTCCCGTCCTTCCCGAAAAGAGGGCCAAAATACTTCTGAAGATCGTAGGTCCGTGAAGCCCACCGCATAAGCCGATGATACAGCAGATAGGTGGATATCACCGATGCCAAAAAGAGCACCATCAGCATCACCTGGTTTACCTGGGGAGGTAGCGATGGCGCCACAAAGCGGGCGAAGACCACCAGGAAAAGCACAAAGAGCACCATCATCATGAGGATGTTCACCACTGTAGCAGCCAGAATAAAGAGAAACGTATTGACGCGTTTATTCATGTTCCCTCCGATGAAGGCAGAAGAACAAAGAGGACCAGAAAGATCCCCCCCACCACCACGGCAGCATCGGCCACGTTGAAAGCCGGCCACCGCTCCATTCCCAGAATGCCGTAAAACTTGAAATCAAGAAAATCGACGACCCCCAGAGGCCGGAAGATCCTGTCGACCAGGTTTCCCACGCCTCCCCCCATGATCGCAGCAACACACCACCGTTGCCGTTGCGGCAGATCGCTGCTCAGGTAAAAGGTACAAAAGAGAACCACCAGAACAACAACCGGCAGGAGAATAAACAACCCTTGCCGGACCAGAGGCGGCAACCCCTGGCCGATGCTGAAGGCAATTCCCAGATTTCGCACATGAAGGATCCGAAAGAAATCACCCACCACGGGAAGTGTGTAACCGGCTTCGTAGTAGAGCGGCACCGTAGCAACAACAAGGGCCTTCGTGATCTGATCCAGAATGACGATTCCTGCCAGGAGGATCAACGGCTTCAACAGCTCCCGCTGCGGAGGATCACCCAAGGTGGTTTTATAGGATCTGGTCAAAGAGAGACCTCACAGCCCGGTGGGAACATCGAGAAAGGTCGTCTCGATTCCCGTATCACTCGCAAGTTTTTCCGCAACGGCCCGTACCCCCCATGTCTCAGTAGCGTAATGCCCTGCGAAAATAGCATTAATCCCGGACTCCCTGCAACGGTGGTACGCTACATGGTTGGCGTCACCGGTTATGTACAGATCCAGACCCTGCCGGATCGCCTGATCGACTTCCAGAGGAGCTCCTCCGGAAATGAGCCCCACCGACTCGACCCGGGGCCGACCAAAGGGAAGAACCGCCAGGGGGGTAAAAGCGGGACCGAAAAGGCGTTTCTGCACCTCGTCGAGACTCAAAGGTTCGGTCAGACGCCCCGATACACCAATTGGAACATTTCGCACCAGACCGAAGGGTTCGACATCGGTCAAACCCAGGACAGCGGCCATACGGGCGTTGTTGCCCAACGAAAGGTGCGCGTCCAGGGGAAGGTGAACTGCGTAGAGCGCCAGATCCTTCTGGAAAAGCGTGAAGAGCCGCCTGTAGTGAGCTCCCCGGAGGACTTCTTCACGGCCCCAGAAGATTCCGTGATGAACAAAGAGAAGATCTGCACCCCAATCGGCAGCCTCCTCGAAGACCTGCCGGGCAGCATCGACGGCAAAGGCGACACGGCGAATGGTCTGGGCCTGCCGGGAAACCTGCAGGCCATTGCGCGATGAATCTATTCCGGCAAACTCATCGATAGGGAGTATTTCGTGAAAATAGGCATCAATTTCCTGCAGGGTCATCATGTCTCGAGGTCTCCACAATCACCGGATCGGCACAGGAGCCGGGCCGTGGGTTCATCGAGGATGAGTTCACTCATGAGACGCGCCTTGAGGGCAGCCCTCAACCCGGGAACCTTGTTCCGGCCGCTGACAACACAGATCGCCCGCTTCACCTTCCGATAGAGCGACAGCGGGGGACCACTGGCCCGACTGTTCAGAGGAATATCTTCCCAGCTTCCATCTTCGCGGAAGAATACCGTTGCCAGATCACCAATAACCTGCTCACGCTCAAGCTCCTCCATATCCTCGGGATCCAGATACCCTGTGGAGTAGACGTGACTGGGGACCCCGGCGTTCACGGAGCCGATACTGTAGAGCAGCACGCTGGCGTTCTGTTGCAGATCGATAATTCGCTTGACGCTCCGCTCCTGCCACATGGCCGCTTTGGTCTCCCGATAATCAAAGAAGGTGGGGACGGGAAAGAGCATCACGTTGGCTTCGTAGTTCTGGGCAAAGTGATGGAGAATGTTTGCGGCGTAGCGGTTGTCAGGAGTGAAGGTGTTGCCGGAACCGTTCAGCTGGACTACCCGCAGTTCGGGAACCCGGTGGGGGATCAAGTTGGAGGCGATCTCGCTGATTGTTGTCCCCCAGGCGATCGCCAGAATATCTCCGCTCGAGAGAACCGAGTTCAGGTAGTTTGCGGTGTATCGAGCCACCCGTTCCAGCCACACAACCTCGCCCATTAACTCCGGGGCCGGTACAATGTGAACTGCATCGAGACCAAAGGTATCCCGAATCTGCCGCTCCAGTGGAGAGAGAGCCTTCTGGACATTGACAATTTTTATCTCCACCATTCCCGAAGAACGGGCATGGGAGAGGAGTCGGCTCACTTTTGGCCGGGAAAAGTTCATTTCCCGGGCTATGGCCTCGGTGGTCAGCCCCTGGTAGTAATACATTGTTGCTACACTAAGGGCTTCCTGATAAATTCGATCTTCCGTATTCATAATATTAGCTTAATCATTGTAATCACACCTCTGAACGTTTGCAACAGAAAAAATCCCCGTCTCGGCAGCACAATATACCCCGCGATCCGGCTTTTTCCATGGTTCCCGCCAGGACAGTCCCTGAATCTGTTTTTTGCCCTGTCCTGTTCTGTCCTGTTCGGGACTGTGCCAGGCTGTGTAGTGCCATCGGGCCTGCGAAATCTCCGAGCCTTCAACTTGTCCGCATGCACAGAGCCCGGTATACTCTCTGGCAATGCAAAAGTCTTCAGATCGATTCCGCCTGGATCCGGCCCTTGTGCGCTACACTATCTGCGAGGAAGAACTCGCCGGCATCCGGCCCAGCTATATCCACCACCGTATCATCGGGCAACCCCGGGCGGTGGAGGCCCTGAATCTGGCCCTGGCGATCCCGGCAAAGGGCTACAACGTTTTCGTGGCAGGTCAGGCCGGGACCGGCAAGCGTACCGCCGTGATGCGGATCCTCAAGGACCAGCCCTTTGATCCGCACCAACTGCGGGATATCGCCTATGTGAACAATTTTCACCAGCCCGACCGCCCCCGGGTTCTCTCCTTTTCTCCAGGTGATGCTCTCCGGTTTCGCCGGAAGGTCCACGATCTCATCGAAACGCTGAAAGAACAGCTCCCCACCATTCTCGAAAAAAGCGGGTTCCGGGAAGAACGGGACCGTATCATGCTCGATACGGAACAGCGCGAAGCCTCAGCCCTCCAGTCTTTCGAGAGCGATCTCTCCCGGGAAGGGTTTACCATCGTCCAGATCCAGGAAGAGCAGGAGCAACGAAGCGATATCAGTCCTGTGATTGAGGGAACCCCCGTGCCGATGGAGGAGCTTCAGAAGCACGTGGCCCAGGGATCCCTTGAGCCTGCCCGGGCCGAAGCCTTGCGCCGGCGCTACTACCAGCTCATGGATCAGATGAACCAGATTTTTCTCTCCCTCCGGGGCGATCGGCTGGTAGCGGAGAAACAACTCCGCACCCTCCAGAAAGAGACGATTCAACCTCTTCTTGACCAGCTTGTCCTGGAGGTGACCGATGTATTCCAGGGAGAAAAGATCCACCACCACCTGGAGGAGCTCAAGGAGGATATCCTTGAAAACCTGGAGCTCTTCATTCCCCAGGATCTGTCCCGGGACCAGGAGATCCAGCAGGAACTCCAGCGCTACAACATCAACATCGTCCTCGACCACAGCAATACCCGGAAAAAGCCTGTTATCTTTGAAAGCCATCCCGATTACCAGAAGCTCTTTGGCTCCCAGGACAGCCTTCCCGACGGTGATGGTGCCCAGGGGTTTCTTACCCTCCGCGGCGGAAGTCTCATCGCGGCTTCGGGGGGATACCTGGTCCTCCGGGCTGAGGATGTGCTCAGCCACGACGAGATCTGGGCAAGCCTTAAGCGGGCTCTCCAGGACGGTATCACCGAGATACGCACCCCCCCCTCACCCTTTGGAGGGCCTCAACAGAACCTGAAACCCGAGCCGATCGAGCTCAACCTGAAGGTCATCCTCATGGGGAGCGAGCATGTCTACGAGATTCTCTTTCACCAGGACGAGGAGTTTGGAAAACTCTTCAAGGTCCTGAGCGAGTTCGATTCGGTTATGGCCAACAGCGCGGAAACGCGCAAGGCCTACCTGGATTTCATGGAGATGATCTGCGAGGAGGAACAGCTTCTGCCGCTGGATCCCGGCGGGAAGGCAGCCATTCTGGAATACGGTGTGCGTCTCAGCGAGTTCAGGGACAAAATCAGCACCCGCTTTTCCCTGATCGCGGACCTGATCCGTGAATCGAACCACTGGGCACGGCAGAGCCAGACCGCGGCGATCGGCCGCGCGTCGGTGGAAAAGGCCCGGGACATGCGCCGCTTCCTCCATAATCTGCCGGAAGAAAAGTTTGACGAGCAACTTTCCTCGGGCGAGATGATTCTCCAGGTCACGGGCCACCGGATAGGGGCGATCAACGGGCTTTCCGTCCTTGACCGGGGCTATTATGCCTTTGGCCGCCCCATGCTGATCACCGCCCGGGTCGCCCCCGGATCCGACGGCATCATCAATATCGAACGGGAAAGCGGACTCTCGGGAGAGATCCACGACAAGGGGATCTATATCATCCAGGGATTTCTCCAGGCCACCTACGCCACCACGTTCCCTCTCTCGATCAACGCCAGCATCGGCTTCGAGCAGAGTTACGTCGAGGTCGACGGCGATTCCGCCTCTTCCACCGAGATCTACGTTCTTCTCTCGGCTATCGGGGATATTCCCTTGCGCCAGGATATTGCCGTCACGGGAAGCGTAAACCAGTTCGGTCAGATCCAGCCCGTGGGCGGGATCAGCGAGAAGATCGAGGGCTTCTTTGCCACCTGCCGCCTCATGGGCCTTACGGGAGACCAGGGTGTGCTCATTCCACGAACGAATGTCCAGAACCTGATCCTTTCACAGGAAGTTCAGGAGGCCATAACGGGGGAACAGTTTCACATCTACGCCATCGATACGGTGGACGAGGGAATCGAGATTCTCACGGGACTTCCCGCCGGAACACGAGGAAACGACGGGCACTTCCCCAAGCATACCGTAAACGGCAGGGTGGAACGGCGCCTGCGACAGATGGCGGAGCAGGTCAAGGACTTTTCCTGATCGGTTCCTGAGATCCTTCGTTACGGGAAGATGCGGTGGGCGTGGACCGGGTTGCTCCCGGTCTGCCCGAAATGAGAACGATTACACTTTTCCCGCTCTTCCTTTCTTGCGGCCTGAACCGGTGCCGTCTATACTTGTCTGTATGAGTGGCGAGAAGGCACCTTCGATGATGCAAAAAGTCCGCGCGGCAGCTCGCGCACACAAACCGATCTCTATCAAGAGTTATACCCTTCCTCACCAAACGGAAATGCAGATTGAGGAAATTCTGGGGGCGTTCCTGAAGGAGCTCAACCGGGATGTTCTCAAGGACTCTCTCGCCTATTGCCTGCGGGAACTTACGACAAACGCAAAAAAGGCCAACACCAAGCGTGTGTACTTTGAAGAGAAGGAGCTGGACCTCTCCAGCGACGAGGATTACCGCCAGGGCATGCAAACCTTCAAGCAGGAAACCCTGGACAACATCGGCTACTGGCTGGAAAAACAGGAGGCGGCGGGTCTCTACGTGCGGGTGAGTTTTCAGATCCAGGGCAAGGATCTCCATATCCGCGTGGCCAACAACACCCACATCACACGAAAAGAGCAGATCAGGATCTACGACCGCATCGCCCGGTCCCGGGCATTCCGGAGCCTCGAGGAGGCGATGACGGCGGTTCTGGACGATAGCGAGGGGGCTGGCCTGGGGATTGTTATTCTGGTACTGATGCTCAAGAAGCTGGGCCTTGACGAAGAGGCCTTCGATATCGACGTGGAGAACAATGAGACCGTGGCGCGCCTGGTAATCCCCATGGACGAGACCAAGGGAGACCACCTCACCCACATGTCCCAAGAGCTCACCGCCCACATTCAGTCGCTTCCCCAGTTTCCCGAGAGCATCATGCAACTGCGGGCACTCCTGGACGATCCCGATGCCGAGGTCACAGAGATCGCAAGAACGCTGGGCCAGGATCCGGCGCTTACGGCGGACCTGCTCAGAACGGTGAACAGTGCCCGTTACATGCTCCCCCGCAAGATGGACAACGTCGTAGAGGCGGTAAAGGTGGTGGGGCTCCGGGGGCTCAAGCAGATGCTGTTCAGTTACGGAACACAGCGGGTGCTGGGCGACGGCTCGGAGAACGCTGTCTCCCGTGCCCTCTGGGAGCACAGCCAGCGCGTGGCCTTCTACGCCTACGGAATAACCCGCCACGTGAGTAAACGAAAGGACCTCCTGGACGATGTCTACGTGGGAGCGATTCTCCACGACATGGGCAAGATCGTCTTCTCGAATATTCACCCCGATACGGTTGAGAAGATCAACGATTTCTCCCGCAAGAAGGGAATCCCCTCGTCGGTCTTCGAGGAGATGAGCGAGGGGATAGCCCATGCCGAGGTGGGGGCCCAGCTGGCCCAGCGGTGGAACTTTCCCGACGTGCTGATTGAGACGATCCGGCACCACCACGCTCCGCTGAAAGCCCCTCCCCGATACCGGGATGTGGTGGCCACGGTTTTCCTGGCAAATACCCTGGCCAATATGGATGCCGACGAATACGAGCTCCTGGACGGGCGCGTGTTGCGTCTTTTGGGGGTGGAATCTCCCGAACGGCTCCGCCTCATCCACCAGCGCCTCCAGGAGCAGTACGATACCGAATACGCCCACCTGGACCATCGCCGCGATAGCTCTTCCTGAAACTGGCAGAGCTCCTTTTTCTTGACCGGCAGCAGAAAAAGAAGCATGTTCTTTCTCCTCCCTCGGGGAGAGAAACATCTATCAAAGGCCGCAAAGGAGGCGTTATGGCAGCAGAAACAAAGGCACGCTGGCGGGGGGACATGTCCTTCGATATCGAGTTGCAGGGACACTCCTTCATAGTGGATGCCGACGAGTCCGTGGGCGGTTCAGACCAGGGACCTCGTCCCAAAGCCCTTCTTCTGAGTGCGCTGGCAGGGTGCACCGGGATGGACGTAGTTTCGATCCTCAAAAAGATGAAGGTTCCCCTGGAACGTCTGGAAATTTCCGTGGCCGGGGAAAACTCGGAGGAACACCCCAAGGTCTACCAGGATGTACAGCTGGTCTACTCCTTCTGGGGCGACAACCTGGACGAGAGCAAGCTTGAAAAGGCCGTGGAGCTGTCCCAGGAGAAATACTGCGGAGTTGCGGCTACTCTGAAAGGCGTGGGAAAGATAACCCACCGGATCCGCTGCAACCCGTAACTATTCCGGCCCGGCAGAGTCTGTCGGCCCGGCCAGGTGGTTCAGGTGATTCAGGAGTATTCCCGCCGCAACACCCACGTTCAGGGACCCCTTTGGTCCCTGATGGGGTATCGTCACAATCCCCCCCGAGAGGCGAGTCCTCTCCAGAAGAGGTGCTGACACCCCCTTCTCCTCATGGCCCAGGATCACCACGGCCGGGAAGGTAACCCCGGCCCGGGAGAGGGGTGTTCCTCCCGTTTCGAGCGCGTACAGCCGTGGACGCTCCTGCCCCGGAGCAGGAAACCGCTCTTCCAGAAGAGTCCGGGCATCCTCCTCGGTTCCGACCAGACAGGGAATCATCCCCTCGCTTCCCATGGCTGCCCGAAGAAGCCTGGGATGATCCAGCGAGGGACAACCGGCTCCCAGAACAACCCCGGCGACCCCGAAGGCGGCGGCGCTGCGAAGAATGTTTCCGGTGTTGAAGGGGGACCGCAGGTGTTCCAGATAGAGCACTAGGGGTATCGGACGATACTCCCGGCCATCGGGAGCAGCCAGGGATTCCCGGGAGAGCCCCTCCCGGAGCGGCTCCTCCTCCACCATGACCCCTGCTTCCCGATCAAGAACATCCCGCAGGATCAGAAAGGAACGGTCCCGGGGATCACCTCCTTGAGCAAGAAAAGCCACGGCTTTCCCGGCAGCCTCCCGCAGAGGGGTCGTCCGCCGGGAATCGTCCCGGACCGCCTCCAGGACCCGGGCCAGATAGAGGGGATCGCACAGCACCCGGGGCCGACCCTCCTGGTCCAGAGTAAAGAGGGGCAACAGAACCCGACGCAACCCGCCGGACCCCAGCGAGGGTATCCGGGAAGGAGCCCGCCTCATTAGTACGCAGCCGAGACCAGCCGTTGCAGCTCCTGAACCCCCGCTCCCCCGGGAACATGCGCCAGCATATCAAAGTCGGCCACCTGTTCTGCACAATGGGAGAGCTCGTCCAGGGTCACATCGAGATCCCGAAGCCGGGCAGGCAGATCAAGATGGCTCACCAGCTTGCGGATACCCCGCGCGGCCCGGGGGGCGTCACCAGCTGGGGAGATTCCCTCCAGGGGTTCCCCCAAAGCGGCGGCAACCCGGGCTGCCTTCTCGACATTCTGGGTGCTCAGGGTCTCGACAACGTGGGGCAGAAAGATACTGGCGACCCAGGATTTGGGAAGACTGAACCGGGCATTGATACCGTAGGCCAGAGCGCCCCCCGCCCCCTGGCCGGTCACGGCCAGAGCCAGGGCGGTCATCAGACCCGCCTCGGCGGCGCGCTCCCGAAACCGGCTGTCGAGAGGATTTTTTACCGCTGTCAGGGCCGATCCATGGAGCTCCTGAATTGCCCGCTCCAGGAGCGTGTCGGAATAGAGGGATGACCGCGTGGAGAAGAACCCCTCGATCGCCGCCAGGAGGGTATCCATCACCGCCGCCAGGGCGTACTTGGCCGACAGCGTCTGGGAGAACTCCGTTTCCAGCACCACAGCCTTCACGGTGCCGGGACAGGTCCGGACCATCCGGGCCCGCTCGGAACCGGAATCGCGCAAAAGGGCCTCGTCACGCATGAGAAGATGGTTCCGGAACGACGAGGGGACCTCAATATAATCGACCGAGTCCCGGGCGGTTTTTCCCTCCAGAAGGTCCCGCACGGTCAAGGCTGAAGCGGCGCAGTTGGCCACACACCGGGCTACCGAGAGGACTCTCATCCCCCCCAGACCAAGAACAACCTGGGTTTTGCTGGCCCGAGCCAGCGAGGCGATTTCATCCACCCGGGACGAGGCGGAACTCGGCATGAGTTCGTCGTAGACCATTACGTCCAGACCCGATCGCCTCAGTATCTCGGCGACGCGCTCGATATGCCCTCCCTCGTGGAGGACACCTTCGGTGACGACAAGTGCCCGGGTTCCCCGCTCCCGAGCCAGCGAACCTACCTGGGTCAATACATCCTTGCCAAAGACAACAGTCGACGGCAATCTGAGAGATATGCTACGCATGGGCTTTACATTCCAGTTATCACGCTATAATTACTCACAATCATCCGGCCCTGGCTCACCACCCGGGACCAGGCGACAGATCCAAACACAGGTAATCATAATCATCTTTGGGAATTATTTCACGCGGAATCAAAAAAAAAGCAGCGCCCCCGGTGGAGGTGCTGCTGATATATGCAAACCAGAGGAGAAACACTAGCCCAGATCGAAGACGGAGAGGATCTCCTCCGCCACGGCCTCGACTACCTTGTCCGAGATGTAGGATGGATCTTCAAGCTTTCGGCGCACTTCCTCGACACGGTCCTGACGGATATCGGGAAGCCCCCGCACCTCTTCCAGGGCCTGCAGGACCTCTGACCGGGCCCGCGCCTCATCGGAGAGAGAGATCGCGTCACCAGTTTTTGCCCCTGCCGACTTGGCTGCTTTTTCAGCTTTGTGGTATCTATGAATCGGGTCAATCGGCCCAAGCCGTTCAATCGTCATCGATTGATCCATCCTTTCATCAACATTATCGGCCCCTCACCCCATAATTTTAACGGCTTTTATCAGTCCATACAAGGAGAACGAACTCACCTCGTGCCGGAATCTCGCCGGATTCTACAAGACTGGCCACT